>NZ_CP058324.1 GCF_009601765.2 Vibrio algicola | reverse complement strand
ATGCTTAGCAATACAAAAATATAGCTCAATATTGTAATGATGCCTAAAACACATAATGTTTAAGGTGAATAATGCTTTCTGTAGGTCAAAAGATACTGCATTTACGAAAAGAAATGAGGCTTACACAAGCTGAGTTGGCAAAAAAAGTAAATGTAAAACCTGTGACAGTCTCAAAATGGGAGACTGACACATCAAAACCAAAAGGAGAAAGCCTCATTTCACTATCACACCTGTTTAACGTACCTATTGATGTGTTAGTTAATCACGTATCTCCCATAAAGAGACTTAGAGAACAAGTCTCTATACCGTATTTTTCGGAAATTGAGGCTGCTGCGGGGCCTGGTATTCTGTGTGATAATGAAGAATCAGATTTATACACTGTTGATAAATCATTTATTAGCAATCACAAAAATACGATAGCTATAAAAATCAATGGTGATTCAATGTCCCCCCTATTTACTGATGAATCAATAATTTTTATTGATAAAGATCAAAAATCAGTCAAAGATGGAAATGTTTATGTGTTCATTCATGACGACATGCTGAGGATGAAAATCCTTGAAAACACACCTTTCGGATATAAATTAAAAAGTTATAACCATTGCTACCCTGTAGAGGACGTTAATATAAATAGCTCATCTATTATAATAATTGGACGTGTAGTAGCTCAAATACAAAAGTACTAAAAAAACTCCTTTTATATACTTTTCGAGTAGAACTATTATTCCTTAAAAAAAAACGATATAATACAATCAGTTTTTGAAGTTAAAAGTGCATTACATAGCACATTACTACATAGTTTTCTATGTAGTGTATTTTTCAAAAATTAGAATGTGTTAGACCTCCAATCTAACTATATAGCATTTGCAAAAAAGCCAATTTCCCTGAACAGAATTGGCTTTTTTTGTGCCTGTAATTTAAGCAGTTGATCTTTCTCGTTGTTTTTTGTACAGTATCTATCTGTTTGGTGTGGAAACCAAACATTCTTATTAATGTTCAGGACACTCAAATGAAAAAAACACACTCCCTCTTTTTGATACACGCATCCCTCATGTTACTGAATGCAAGTGATTTAGCTCACATGGATCAGTTAGAGAGTGAGATGTGTCATGAACACATCTAATTCCCCACTTACGCATCAAATAGAGTACAAAGCTCGTCAAAAAGCTCGTAGATACTCACTTATAGACACCTATGAACAAGCGACCATTGCACTTGAAAAAGAGCGTCAGCACACAGCTAAAAACAAAGGCTATGCGTATTCCCCTCTTAAAAATGCACTAGGATGGACCGCTCGCAAAATTGGTCTTGATGGTAAAGTGACGCAATTACCCCCGTATATGAATAAAATTTTCACTGCATGTCGTGAACTCATTGACAACCCTTATCGTTTTCGTACCTTATGCTTATGGGGAGGCGTGGGGATTTATCGCCGTGATACACGAAAAAACTTAGCTAAAGTCATGGTGGTTCTATTGGCTCGTTGTGATTTGACCGATGGGCGGATTGGCGTGCCCTCTAAAGATGGCATGGATACCATTAGTCACCATGAGCTTATGAATGACTATGTATTGCGTTGGGGAGAAATGATAGAAGAGTCTAAATGGCATAGATATGTTAAATTTTTATCCAATGCTGGCTTTATTACGACGTTACCTATCAATATATCCATTAATGATGAAACTGGCCAAGGCTCTGAAATACGAGCCATTGCAGCCTATAAGCAGCTCTCTACCGCCTTCTTTACCGAGTTACGTGTCTCTCACTTTCCAAATGTGGCCACGGAAATTTATCAAAACCGATTAAAAGCTGAAAATAACGGGTATCGTTTTGATTGGATCCCTTTTCGGATGCTCGCTAATCGCCTGGTCACCTGCTTAAATGCGACGCTATTTAACGAAAACACCACGCACGTTCGTTCTTCTCCTCCTGTCTTGTCTCCTCATTAAAGATGTACTCTAGCCGCTCACGCGGCGGCATCGTCACGCCTGTACAAAAATAGTCATGCTATTTGGGTTAAATCTCTCCTTTTTTTCGATGAAAATCACCCTCATTCCCCTACTCTTGCCCTCTTGTGGATAACTTTGTTGGCGTTTAATCAAAGATAGGAGCTAGAAAAAAGAGTAAGAAAAGGAAGCAAGAAATAAGAGAGGTTATATCTCTCTTACAGAGACCAATAATAAATATATAAAGAAATCATTTATAAGAAGACAAAAACAACAAGACATTAATGCCTCGCTTCTATCTGCAAGCAGATGCGCGAAGAAAACACGTTATCATTCTCCAATTTCATCGATCGGCTTTCTCGCAACAGGCAAGTCCAGGGTCGTTAAGAGCGGTTAATAAGGAAAAGGGCAAGCATGTCGAGAATATGACTGAATGAAGGGGGCTAATGGTTAATATTAACTATCGGAAAAAAAACCTTGCTATAAGGCCATCAATAAAAGTTACTATTCAATAGGCGTCCAATGAGCTCGTTTTTAATAAAAAAAAGAGTATCATTTATAAATGAATAATCGCGAGATGAATCCATGAGCCGACTTAAATACCATCAACAATTATCCCGACTTGTCACCCATTCGTTGTTGCATTTATTATCTCAAATGGCAATAGATACACGGTTTTGGCCGCTGAAAAAACGCAATGCGTCTTTACAGCGATACTTAAAATCTCAATTAACCTCTCCTAAATATGACCGACTAAAAAAAGATATCAAACAAATGATATCTATCGCTAAAAAAAACGGTGAATTAGAAGCAAAATTGTATGAGTTGGATGATATGAATAAAGAATATGAGAAAAAATTCACACAAGCCGATCAGCTGTTTGTTCTGTTGACGTATTTATACGATGAACACGGATTTGAATCGAAAATTGAGGATGGCAAAATAAAAGAAAAAGGCATTATTTACATGAAGCAGCCTGATATTGAGCGGTGCTTTGATGAGAGCAATCAGTTAATTGAATCTTTGCCTTTTGTCATCAATATGCCAAAACCATTACTATTGGTCGATTTTATTCATAACCATGGGGCATTTCATGCCACATTAGCCAGTATTGATGATAACGATGAGGCCACCATTATGTTACGCCGCCCCCATTCTTAAAAGAAAGCTTATCCACTAGGTGGCCCGGTATTACTAGTGACACCGTCACTAGTAATGTCGTTAATGTGTGAGTTTGGCTAATGTTTTTGCATCTAAACCGGTCACTTGCATCACAAGGTGATGCTCGATGCCGGAATGTAACATCGTACGCGCCATTTCATATTGGGCGGCTTGACGCCCTTCTTGGCGTCCTTCTTGACGGCCCTCTTGACGTAATTGTTCAGCTATCGTCATTAACATGTCCTCGTGCTCTGGTGTTTGGCTGGCTAAGCGAGTAATAAGATGCCCCGCATCTTTAGTCTCACCTGCCTCGATAATATAGTGCATCACCGTTTTTATTTGGCTCTGACTCGTGTCCCCTGCCAACAACAACGTCACTAAATTATCGATTAATTCATTCATGTCCCGTTGGCGTATGTGCTTTTGCAATAACTCCAACAACGCGACACGCTTATGTTGCATTATCTCACTGTCTGGGATAACCGTCACGTCCACTAAAGGAAAATCATTATTGTATAATGATTTGGCCGTCTCTGGGTCAATGAACCCATCCAACCAATTTAAGCGATACGGATACGGGCTGGTTTGTCCATGATAAAATAATAAAGGTATCACCAGCGGCAAATCTTGATGCCCTGCATCAAGATGGTTTTGCATCGCCGCGATGCAATAACGCATCATCCTAAAGGCCATGTGTTCATCCGGGCTGCTTTGATGCTCTATCAATGCGTACACATAGCCCTTGCCTTGCGTGGTCTCCATTGAATATAGCACATCTGAATAATACGCCCGTAAATCCTCTTCCAAAAAGGAACTCGACTCCAACTGCAGTGTCGATAAATCACACAGCTTTTTTAACGATTCCGGCAAATGAATCGATAAAAAATCTTTTGCCGTTTCCGGCTTGGTTAAAAATGACTTAAACAAACCATCATGAGGCGTTGACGTCGACGGTTTTTTTGTTTTTTTCATGACCAAGCCTGAATGTGATAATAAGATAAGTATGACAGATAAAATGCCTCAGCGTAAAGCGTCGTTTTGCTCACCCAAAAAGGGGGACTGTGCCCCTTTTTTTTGCCGCATTAAGCGCTCGGTAAACCGAGGCTTCTCCTAGTTTATATTCTTTGGCTAATTGCCCTATCAAACTTCAATTCCTTCTGGGATTGCTGGCAAGTTATCAGCCAACTCCTTACCAAGAACTATGATGATTTGTGGATCAAGCCTTTGAATTACCTTTTGAAATGCCATCTCTGACTTCTTCCACATTTCACCTGAAGGTCTAATTCTTGCCCCTTCACGGGGTATGAAGCCCAACGGTACGGTTTTGTACGTTAAGCGTTAAATCAAGATGTTAAAGCAACATGAAGTTTAAGTAGACCCTACGATCACGGGTAAAAAACACCCCAAAATCAGTATATGACATAACTTATGTGTCACTATTGGCTGTGTCATGACTTAAATGGCATGCTAGTTTTTTGTTAGCGTACGTTTTCGTTCCATTGGGCTTCAGACCCCATAAAGTATTGGCTTCTTTTAATAATGTAATCTGCTCCGTTGCCAATTTTGTCTTTAAATTTTGCTGAACGTTCCGTTTCTTTAATCTTTCATATTGCTCTGAAAGACTCTTAGCCGAGTTAACGATCATAACCTAAGTTGCGATGTATATTAATATGTATTAATTGTTTTTAATTAGTGTTGCTTTCCGCTTCAATTTGAGCTATATTAATATGTATTAAAAGTGGTTAATACGTTTTAATGCTTGTGAGTAAGTGTTAATTGGTGGTAATACGTATTAATATTTATTGCTACGTAGGGTTATTTATGAATAAATTAATTGTTGTTGCTAATACAAAAGGTGGATGTGGAAAATCTACTTTAGTTATGTGTTTGGCGGCAGAAGCTAGTGCTCGTAATATTGATACGATTCTTGTTGACGCAGATCCTACAAGTGTTTTGAAGTTTTGGGCTAAAAAGCGAAAAATCAATTGTGTTCATATTGCATCAACTCTTAATGTTTCTGAGATATTAATTAAATTGAAGAAAGAAAACCCAGATTCATTAATTTTGGTAGATACAGGAGGCTTTGATAGTAAAGCTGCTCGATCCGCAATAGTTACAAAGAGTGTTGATACAGTAATTTTCCCAGTTAAAACGAGTCCTCTTGATTTATTTGTAACAAGACAGTTTTTACAAGAGGCGTTGCCCTATTTGAAAGGTGTCAATTGTGTTGGCGTGGTAATGGAGGCAGATCATTTACAATCTGCTGCGGCTGACATATTAAAAGCAAAAGATGTCTTAAATTCATTTGGCATTACTCCTATTCAAGCATTTACAGTGAAAAGAAAAGAGTATCGAAAAAATTTTCTCATGGGGGGGGATCATTTGATTAATGAAAAAGCAAAGAAAGAAGTATCAGATATATTTAATGAATTGGTGAGTTTATGAGTGGAATGTTTGACGAATTTGAAAGTGACGATTCATTTATTAATAGCGATAGTTTTGTTAATAATACAACACAATCGAAAGGGCATGACATCACGGACGATAAGACCGATAAGGCTATTAGTAAAACGATTACAATAAATAAATCAACTGTAGAGTTAGTTGACGGTTTACAACGTGAAAGTCGAGTTGATTTTAGTCAAATGGTTAGGGCTGGAATATTAGCTTTATCTTGTATGGATAGAGAAGAACGAGAGAAGCTATACAAGAATGTTTATGTACCTCGAAACGCAGGTCGCAAAAAGAAAACTATGTATTAATTTTTATTAATACATAGTAAAACGTATTAATAAAAAACCTCAAGCTATCGTCGAAAATCTCTTGAGGCTAGTATGATCATCTAACAAGCATGAGAATAATCACAAATATTTGTCGGTGAACAACATAGATTAAAACTTTTCTCTTACGTAGGGCTGATTACTACGTGACACGACAGCAAAGAAAATGACCATAAAGATCAAAACTAAAACTCACTCAATACGCCAACTCAAAGAAAAGTAACAATAAAGTTCGAAACTAATTTTTGCCCCGAAATGTGTTAGCACAGATACGGGCAACATTTCCTCCTGCTCCTCTTTGACTTAATTAATCTAATACATTTAGTATGAAAAATGTCTATCAATTCGGTAGTGATTCACTTGTCTCAGATGATAGTATGATTTCAGTTGAGTATCTGTTTGAAGGAATTAATGTTGCTTAGTGAAGATAAGATTCTGAACCTCAATCAATCATACGAGTTTAAGGTTTCAGTAGAAGATGAAGATAAAAAGTTCGCTGGTAGGCTTATTCTATCCCCTGAAAAGTGTACTCTGAGGGTAATGGGAGAGCGTGAACCGTCAATGGATTTCTTTTTATCAAAAGAGATAAAGTGTAATTCGTTCAATAGGTACTTTTGGTTATTTGATTTGTCTGAGGTTTACTTGGGGAGTCAGTGTTTAAGATCGACGGTAGATGAAAATATAGGATTCTTTGAATGTGAATTTGAAATCGGCTTTATTGTCAGTTCAGAAACCTATTATCCTTCAGATTGCACTGTACTTGGGTTTTCTATCGATTCTCCAATGATTGGGAAGTGGGTCGGAATGACTAAAACTCAAAATAACCTCGTAGGGAAGTATCATAAGAAAACACTAAAACCAATGACTGACGATACTACAGAAGTCATACAACCTATTAATGGTTATGGTGCCTTGATTCTTTACTATCATCTTGAGACACACTATAACCTTAAGGAGTTTAGTTCAGGTTTAAACTTTCCACCAAGGCTAAATATTGCTTTCGAATCCTATATACCGCTGAATAAATTAAGTCATGAAATACACAAACTGTATGACCTTATGACTCTTTATGTCGGTTCAGATTTTGATATGGAAACAATTGAGATTAGCACTTCTCAGATAGGCTTCTCAGTGAAAACTAGTGTCTACTACCCTAGAACAAACAGAACTCATGAAATGGACTATCCTGTTTATCCGTTAGGGCATGACTTGCAGTTTAATGACTTACCAATTCCTGCTCTTTCTCTAGATAGTGTTAATCAATATTTCAACCTATCAGAGGGGGATAGAGTTTCGTTTTCTAAGTATCTTAGATACAAAAGAATGAAATCTGACGAAGAAAGATTCTTAGGATATTTCAGGATATTAGAGAGGCTTACCAACAAGAAAGGAACTTATGTTGAACAAGGCTCCCTCGATAACCTGCTTGATAGATCGGAGGGATATCTTCGTAAGAAGTTGAATGGTAAAAAGAAAGATGTAAAGAACTTAATTGGAAGAATCAAAAAAATGAATGGTGCTAAGTACAATACAGATAAATGTATTGGTGATTTTTATGATTGCCTGACCCCTGAGCTAAAAGGTGGTTTATTGTACGACAAACAAGGCATTCAGAAAATTTGTAAACTTAGGAACAATATCACCCATGCTAATGATTATGTAGTCAGCGATAGTGATTTATCTAAGTACTCATCATTTATTGAAGTGTTGTTGTACTTAGCATTGTTGAACAAGATTGGGGTTCATCCCGAAGTTAGTTCTTCACTAGCTCATCGCCTTAACAGATTTCATTTTGTTCAAAAGTTTGATGGTTGAGAACGTTAAAAACATGTGTTTAAAAATGAGTGCATAATTACTGTAGTGGGCTAGCGAACCTGGCCACACATTTATAGCTAATCACCATGTTTTGGCATATTAGAAGTTATCTGAAATATCAGTATTCCCCAAACTTCGTAACAAGGAAATGCCCCAAAGCTACTCAGAACCAATGAGTGGCTGATCTAGCCAAAGCACCAATAGACCAAGTTAATCTAATCCGTATTTTGCCCTCTTATACGGAAATTTTCCCCATAACTCTATGTCGATTCACACAACAAATTGATACCAGTTGAGTTTCATAATAAATGACAGCAACATAGACAGAATGCAAAGATGGAAAAAGTCCGTCTAATAAAGCTACATCTTTAGGAGAATTGAATGGCAACATTGATTAGAACATGCCCGCATTGTAACTCTGTAAGCATGACTTTCGAGGCTTTTGGAGAGCTAGCGACGGGAAGCTATGGTAGCGTCGGGAAGCATTTTCTGGTTCCTTTAATGTGCAATGGCTGTAATGGCGGTTTATTTGCAGAAGTAAAATATAATTGGGGCCCAACCCCGTGCAATATTATGGGGACAATTGACTCCAACCCTGAAGCTTGTGAAGTATTGGAAGTGTACCCAGAAGCCCAAGAACCCGAAGCTCCAGATCATGTTCCTAGCAACATTGCATCGTTTTATGTACAAGCTGAAAAGTCGTTGCATCAGAATTCATTTGATGCGTCTGCAATGATGAGCCGTAAAGCGCTCGAAGTTGCAACAAAAACGCTAGATCCAAATGGAAGTGGTGGCTTATATCGTAGAATTGAAAAACTGTACGATGACAATTTAATAACAGTATCTTTAAAAGAATGGGCACATATCATTAGAGAAGATGGTAATGTCGCCGCTCACGAAATCGACCCTGTTGATGAAAAATATGCACAGGAACTAATTGATTTTTGTGAACTATTTTTAATGTACACGTTCACAATGCCACAAATGATCGCTGACAAAAAAAATGTATAACCATTTAAGACGGATTCGCAACGCTCGGCGGTTTTAGTCTGATTTGGCTTTTGTGTTTACGGTGCAATTATTGAATATCGTGGTAGCGCTGTTCACCACTTATGCGGGCGTTAGTTGATCAGGAAATACGATGAATCCAGAACGAATTTATACATGGCTTGAACAGCCTGCAATCCCGTTGTTTGAACGTGATTTAGAACTACAAGAATTAGTTGATTTATTTGTTGAAAACTACGATGGCGTGAAATTGTATCACTTGTGTCGCCCTGTAGATGTGGAGTCTTACTATACGAATGGTATAGAAGCAGGTAACAAAGAGTTACTTGAGTCGAATTTACAGAAAATCTTTGATGCATTGGGATTAGACTTTGACTCAAAGGCTATTGAAGAACTTGAAAAACATGAGCATTCAAGTTCGGGTTCGATATATTCAGTGTTCGACTATCGATTTTTACTTGAACACGGGTTTTGTGGTCACTACGGCACACACGGTAGTGAGCATCTATGCGCACTTTTCCAATCTTTAGGGCATGATCGAGAGCTTTTAACAGAGATTGGCAAAGCAGCGGTAATTTCGTTTATTTTTCCACTGAAACAATTATGTCCAACTGAACTTCGAAACTTAGTTGAAGGTCTTTACGAAGCTGACTTTAATGATAGTAGTGAAATGAAGCATGACGTTAGAATTGACACCAACATTAAACCTGAACAAATTGTTGATATTAGCTTTCCAGAGTTTGTTAAGGCGTTTGGTCGTACCTATTGGCAACGCAACTAACAAATAAGGATTAAACGCTGCGTAGCCAGCGTTAAAATGCAGCGTTAAGTTCCAAGAGGAAATAATGATTCTATCAACGACTTTCTTTGCTGTTCCTTGTTTCCATTCTTAATACCCTCTCAATCTAGATAGTGAGGGTAGATCATCTAAAACGTTTTTTTTACTAGCTGAAGATATGATTTGTTCAGTAGAACGAGTTCTTCCTATTAATATTGGCTTAACTTTGTGGTTTTTAGACATGATAATACCTTCGTTCTTTGAACTAGCTAAAAGTCTGAATCACATACTTTTCCACTTGACCAGCCATCCAGCCAAGAATTTTCATTTTCCGTCATTAAGTAAGGATTAGCACCTTTATCTTTACCAGATAAATAGGCCGTTTTTCCTTCTTCAAAAATAATAGCGTTGTTAATGCCTGCTTTTATAGCTGAAGTATCAATTGTTGGTATGGTTGGGTTATTTTTGTTTTGTCGTTCATATTCTCCAACGGCAAAGTTTTTATAGTCATTATTAATGATTTTTTTCAACTTATCGGTTGGTATGACTTTATCGTTAATCGTAAAGATTGATTCATCTTTGCAACGCACAGCTCCACATTGATTTTGAACAATCCATGTTGTCGATATTTTATTTTTTCTCTCAACAGTTATCCTTAGCAATTCGTTTTCACAAGAAAGCGAAGCATAATCAACACCTAATAATTCATTTATATTATCAGCAGAAACAATATTTGATGTAAATAAAGCCATACATGAAAATATTACAGCTTTACCTTTTCTTACTATGTCCACGAACTTTCCTCATGACTCTCTAGTTCTTCAACACGGCTAATTTCATCTTCAAGTGAAATAGCAGTGATTTCAGCATCTTCAAACTTACCATTTTCAGCAAAAGCTTTTGTAAGTTTTTTAGGAAGTTCCGCGCCTTCCTCGTACTTGAATACAACGGTCATAAATTTAGTCACGACTCTTTTTCCCCTTGGACTACTTTGAGTTACTTATTTTAAGTATTTCATTTATTAAATTTTCTGATGCTGTTTTTTCTAAGCCCAATTGTTGAGCTGAATCTTTAACTTTAACTAAACAGTCTATAGTGTTGTCCCCAAATCCTAATGATGGAAAACTTCTACACTTTAAATACTCATTAACTAATAGCTTTTGATAACCACCTTTAGCAATTATCTGTTTGAAGTTATCTTGATCTTCATTTTCGCCATTCAATAACAATATAAAAACAAGAAACAACAATACAAAGCCTACTTTGAATAACTCCATTTTTTTTCCTCTTAACCTGTAATCTGATCAGGACACCAAAAGACGTTACCGCGACTCTTTCTTCGTTTACAAAGACAATTTCGGCGTTATTTGTGCAAAAACATTAAAGCCAACCAACCATTAATAATTAAAAAGAATGTCGTTAAATTTACTGTAAATCTTACTGTTTCATTCATTTGATATTGCAATTTTACATATAATAGCAATGATTGAAGTTTAGAGTTTTGTGAATCATTTAATTGTACGAATCCTGTCACCATCTGATCAAATCGTTGTGGATCATCTAAAAATATAGACCTCATCAACTCTGCATTGTATCCGTAAAATTTACCAATATCACACATACGATTACCACCAAGTTCTTTTAATCTTAAATTTGCTGATACCATATCTCATTTCCCCTGTTATACGCTTAGTAGCTTGAACTTGCTGTAATCAAGCCCTGAACGATCATGTCTTTATCTCGCTGTTTATACAACTAAAGTGACGTTTTTGATTTTCTATAGATTCTTTTTATCCTTAATTGTGCTGAGTGATGCGTTTCAGCATATTGCCTACCCTCTACTGTTAGCTGCCACATATTTTCATTTTCTTTAGCTGTGCTATGTAGTTGATGACCATCATTAGCCTGGTATTCAAGATAGCCGTTCTTAGCAAGAGTATGCATCGATACAAGAAAGTGATTTGATGCAATTTCTTTTTCTAATGTTTGGCCAACAGCTTTTCTCAAATAACTTGAATTGACTGAGATATAAAGTCCGTACTTCAATTCCATAAAATGAAGCAGCATGAGTGACTGTTTTTGAATTTTACTAACTCTCATTTTATTCCTTAAACGTACCCATACGAATAAAGAGTGATTATATTATTTTCACATGCAAGTAGTCAATATAAGTTGGTTAATAATTGGTGGCTATTTTAAGTTGCTGTATTGAATTATTAACCAATTATTTTAAGATGGTCATTATAGGTATACCTAAATTAGCTAATGAGTGATGAAATGAAAGTTGCACGAATTTATATGAGAGTGAGCACTGATGGCCAAGATCTCACTCGACAAGAAAGTCTTATTGATGACGCTAAGAAAAATGGTTTGTACGTAGCCGGTGTTTACAGAGAAAAGGCATCAGGCGCTAGAGCTGATAGACCTGAGCTTTTACGAATGATTAATGACTTACAACCAGGTGAAGTGGTGATCGCTGAAAAAATAGATCGTATAAGCCGGCTACCACTTGTTGAAGCGGAAAAGCTTATTGATTCAATAAGAGATAAAGGGGCTATGTTATCGATACCAGGTATTGTTGATTTATCAGATTTGGTTTCTGAATCAACGGGAACCGCTAAAGTTGTATTAGAGTCTATTCAAGCATTATTATTAAAGCTGGCATTACAAATGGCTCGTGATGATTATGAAACTAGGCGTGAACGCCAGTTACAGGGTATTTCATTAGCAAAGGCGAGTGGTAAATATCGTGGGCGAAAAGAAGATACAGAACGGAATGAACTTATTTTAAAACTTCGCCCCCATCATACTATCAAGGAGACCGCTCGATTAGTGGGCTGTAGCATGAGCCAAGTTAAACTAATTTGTAAGAATAGAGTATAACATTAATGATATACACTAATGTTGTGAGGTCTAATGACTAAATATTTAGGTGGTTTAAAAATAATCGCCCCAGCCTTATATCAATAATATGTTTTCTTATGGATCAAGCTAATGCATTTAAAAAAAGATTTTGAGTATTACCATAAACTTCATAACACAATCATTCATGCGTTGCTGTATTTACAGTTCCAGATACTCGTTAATGAACGTTTTATTAGTCCGGTTTTAAGGTTAAAACCACCGACTTTAGTCGGTCAGCTTTAGCTATGATACTGTACACCTAAGATCAAAGTAGAGGTGTTCATATGGATTATCGATATGGTAGCCATACTGTTTTCAAAATACAGTATCATTTTGTCTTCGTAACGAAGTACCGCTATCAAGTTCTAAAAGGTGATGTTGGTATTAGAGTTCGAGAGTTGATAAGGCAAACATGTAATGCCTTTGAAATAGAAATATTAAAAGGAGTCGTAAGTAAAGATCATGTTCACTTGCTAGTTTCAGCACCTCCTAATATGGCTCCAAGTGAGATAATGCGTCGAATAAAAGGGCGAAGTTCGAGTAAGTTGTTTGAATCATTTCCAGATTTAAAAAAGCGATATTGGGGTCGTCATTTTTGGGCTCGAGGTTATTTTTGTGTCACATCAGGAGATTTAACTGAAGATATGATCAAAGAATATTTAGAGCACCATTTCGAACCTAGGATAGAGGACAATTTTAAGACTGAGGACTAAGCTAACCGGTCTTCGACCGGTATCCGGGACTTTAGTCCGTAATACTAACCCACCTACTTCAGTAGGTGGTTGTTGAGTCCCATTAAGAGTCGTAATGAATTATTAGTAAAGTTCTTGAAGCCGAAGCTGAAAGATAAAGCCTTGTCGTGCATAAAGAAAGACGTCAGGCTGATGATTAGTACAGCAAGGAAAAAGGAAGGGAACTTAGAGTTGAAGTTGTATGATTTGAATGAAAAAGCAAATCAAACAACGTTAACCGGCGCAGATAGGCTTTATTCATTATTGACCTATTTGTATGACGAAGAAAAACTTGAATCTAGATTGGTTGATGAAAAAAAAGAAGCCGAACCTAATGTACTTTATATGCTTGAAGACCATATAGGTCATTGTTTCGATGATGATGGAAAACAAATTGCCCCATTATCTATGCTAATTCAATCTAAGCGAGCACCTGGATTAATTGATGTGATTAATCAGCATGGCTGGTTTGTTGCAGAAATAAAAGAATGGAATGAATTAACGTATCAAGCCCATATTGTAGTGCATCCTATTGTCTGAATATAACGTATAACATTAATGTTATACGTTAAGTAAAGGCACTTTTAATTATTTTTTAGAGTGGTATTTACGTGAGTGTTTGGGCGTTATTTGTGCCTGAATTGTCGGTGGACATTAGATTAGAACTATGACACTAAAGCCTGAAACTGTGACATTAAAGTTCGAAACTTTTTGAGGATTTTTTACGTAGTTTGCCTTTTGCTCTAACAAGGTTTTGCCCCAAAGTGAGTTGAAAGTATCCCCACGGGTGCCACAACGATTAACTTTAGCCATATATTTTCTCACGCTAAATACTGCTAATCCTGCATAGTTTGAAATTAGAAGAATTGGGTTTTGAGTTAGAAAGCTAAGTACGCATAAATCTGAGGTATGGCTCTGCTTTTCGGTTAGTTTTGGATACTGAGTAAATCCACAGTTCTTCACCATGAGTTGGCTTTAGTGAACTATACGGATTTTTTCCGTCTATTAAATTGTTAAACGTCAAATTTGAGTTTTGTAATTATTGATAAGGATAGGATCGTGGAAGATTTGATCAGTAGTATATCAAGTATAATAGTAGATTATGCAGATGGAGAGTTTGGTCGATTAGATGAAGCGCATGTTCGAAGATGGATTGAACAGTTTGATGAGGCCGACCGTGAAGTTGTTTTGGCTGAGACCAATAGAATTCTAAAACGTACATATATTACAAAAGAAGAATTCTCAAAGTTCATATCGTCATTGATCACATCTCCGAAATTTTCTACAGAGGATCAAGCCGACTTTTGGTCAAAGGTGTCTCTTTGTGATGTTCAGTTAAATGGTAATAGCCAGACTGAATTAGTCTCTTTGGTACGTGAACATGTTCAAAATAAGTACGGATTGCAGCCAAAGGTAAATAGCCACTCAGAGCACTATATATATTTAGATGATTTCCTATTTTCGGGGAATCGCCTAGTGTCTGATCTTCGGCAATGGATTATTAACGATGCCCCTGAAAATTGTCATATGAGTGTGGTCCTTATGGGGTGGTATCAAAGTGGTATTTGGTATGTACAGCAGACATTGCCAAAGTTAGCAGAAACACACGGAAAAAACATTACATTCAAATACTGGTCAATCGAGGATTTTCGACTTGAAAATCGATTGTCCTATAAAGATAAGTCTCATGTATTTTGGCCAGAAGAAGTTGTAATGGAAATTCCAGAAGCCTGTGAATACATTGCTGGACAAGAACGAGAGCCAACGTTTAGAGTTCAGAATGATCTCAAAAACAAAGTTTTCTCTCGCAAACGCAGAACTCAATATGAGCTGGCGATTACCAAAGCGGGCTTACAAATATTAGGTTACTGTCAATCTCCAAACGAAGTGGTTAAGCCATTGGGCTACAATCGTTTTGATGGATTCGGCTTTGGTTCTACGGTTTTTAGTTTCCGAAACTGTCCAAATAACAACCCATTAGCGTTTTGGTGGGGGGACCCTAATTACTCTTCGGCACATCCGTTTGGTAAGTGGTATCCTTTACTACAAAGGAAAACATACGGCTAGTATTATGACACAACATGAAAAAAAGCAATATGACATAAGAAATGCAGCTGCATTTAAGAAAACCACTGAGCAGTGGGGTGGTTTGTCAAATATGGCGGGCGGTTTTCCTGTTGTTGTAAATAACGTGGCAATTAAAAGCGTAGAAGCACTGTATCAAGCTTGTCGTTTTCCACACCTGCCAGATGTACAAGAAAAAATCCTAACGCAAGGGAGTCCTATGACAGCGAAAATGGTAGGCAAACCATTTAGAGAACAGTCAAGAGACGACTGGCTTGCTGTTAGAATTTTAGTAATGAAGTGGTGTTTAAGGGTAAAGTTAGCTCAAAATTGGGATGAATTTTCGTCACTCCTCCGGAGTACACAGGATATGCCAATTGTTGAGCTTTCGAATAAAGATGACTTCTGGGGGGCAAAACCTGTGGAGCAAAACTTGTATGTTGGTGTAAATGCGCTAGGGCGATTGCTGATGGAACTTAGAGAGCAAGTTACACATAATAAAAAAGAGCGCTTTATGGTTGTCCCTCCATTAAATATTTCTCAATTTAAACTCTATAATCAAGATATTTTGCCAGTAAATAAATCGGACTCTAATATTTTAGCCACCCCACAAATCAACATGTTTGACGTTTAACAATCTGTTTAAGAGTGATTCGCAACGCGTGGCATTTTTACTATGCGTTTAGTGTTTAAGGTGGTATGCGGTAGCTTAGGTATTGCGTTGCTCACACCTTAACAGGGCGTTATGTGCTAGGAGGGAAAGTTGGACAAAATCGCGATTTCACAATTAGTTTATAGTGATCGAAGTGCTGTGTTTGACTTGCTTCAAAACGAGCAAGCTATGAGGTTTTTGGGGCCAAGAAGACCTTTGACTGATGCAGAATCTGAGGTTTGGTTTGCTAACGAACAACAGTCAAAAACTAGGTTTGCGTTCAGGTCTGTTGAAAATAACGAAATTGTTGGGTTTTGTGGAATTACGCTACTAGATGCTGAACTAGACTTCGGGTATTTCATTCGTCAGAAGTTTTGGGGTCAAGGGCTAGCGTCTATAATGTGCAAGTCGGCAATATTCAAACTGTCTCAAACCATAGACTTAACCCAAGTGAAAGTATTCATAGCTTCAGATAATGTGGCTAGCCAAAAAGTGGCACAGAAACTTGGCTGGCAAATAAAGTGTGCAGCCGAGAATGAATTTGAGTCAGGGCACTTGTATCAAATACGCACCCTTTAATGTGGCGTTATACAAATTGGAGAGCGTGGTTGAATATAGAAATTATAAGTGCTTCAACAGCATTACTGGCTGTTGTAGTCGGTCCGGTTGTCTCGTTAGTCATTGCTAAGAAACAAATAAAGTCATCAGTGATATCTAAAAACCGACAAGACTGGATCGTTAGCCTCAGAACTCAAGTTTCAGAACTTGTTAGCGACTTCCAATATTTACCAAATGCATCGATTGATGGTGTGTTGCCGCGAGAACAGCTTATTGCATTACACAGAGATGTTTTAAAAAAGTGTAATTCTGTAAGACTACATTTAAATTTGGAAGAAAAAGAACATTTTGAATTGATGGAAATGTTCGATGATATGTCTCAAATGTTACTTGATCACATAAATGGCAAGTTATTTAGTCATACAGAAATGACTGGATTATGTAACGTAGCCATTGAGCAATGTAGTTTTGTAATCAAAATCGAATGGGAAAAAGTTAAATCAGGGCACTGATTTGTATAACAAGCATTTAAGGCTTCAAGATACTTTTCCTAATCTGCTAGAAGCGTTTTGATGCGATAGCTCTAAAACGCTTCTGTCCAAAAGTGTGTCATTGGGGTATGAAACACGGAAATTAAGTACCCTAACCTAGTATTAGGTTTTGGGTTTATAACAATAAACAAGTTTGAAAAATTTAATGAAGAGTTGAAAAAAAACGTAGATCGATATAAGTTAATTAGTGATGTATTGCACATCATGGTTTTGCCAGTTTTAGGACTGGCGAAAGCCACCTAGCTGACAAATATTATTTGTTAACTATACGATATATAAGGTGGCTTCCCATGCCTACTACACAAAAGTCTACGCTTGATTTTCATCAAGAAATCACCAATCAAATCATTGAAGCTTTAGAAGCCGGTGTTAAACCTTGGGTATGCCCTTGGAATACGACTCGCTCGACTTCATTGCCGTATAATGGTTCTACTGGTAAGCCTTACAGTGGCATGAATATCATGCTTTTGTGGACGGCTTCCTCTAAACGTCGATTTTCATCTCCAACGTGGTTTACATTCAAGCAAGCTACGGCTCTTGGCGGTAAAGTTCGTAAAGGTGAAAAAGGCACTCGTATTTTTTTCTACTCTAAAGTAGAGAAAAAAGACGAGCAAACAGGTGAAGAGAAAACCTACCCTGTCATTAAAACCTATATTGTTTTTAATGCAGACCAGGTTGACTCTATTTCTTCTGAATCGGTTTTACACCATTCAAGAGAAGCTTGTGATATGCCATTTGATCAGTTCCTGAAATCAACAGGAGCGGACATTGTTGAAAACGGTATCAAAGCTTTTTACCGTTCTTCGACAGATCAAATTGTTTTACCGTTTAGAGATCGATTTACTAATTTTGTTGATTTCGAGGCAACAGCTTTACACGAGTTGACTCATTGGACGGGACATAAGTCTCGTTGTGATCGAAAGTTAGGTAATGTATTTGGCTCGAAAGACTATGCTCAAGAGGAATTAGTTGCTGAATTAGGTAGCGCATTTCTAATGGCTGAATTAGGCATTTCAGGCGAAGTACAACACGAATCATATATAGCCAACTGGCTTACCGCGTTGAAAAATGACAAACGTTATATTTTCAAAGCAGCATCTATGGCGAATAAAGCTTACTCTTATATTATGGAGCAAGTTGTTCATTCTCAAATGGATAAAGCCGCTTAACGATATCGCCATGACCTTATATTTAAGGTCGTGGCTCTTTAAACAGAGAACAACATGAACAAGAGTATTGAATCTACAAAGTGGATAGAAGCCGAAAAAATCGAGTTTAAAAGTCAGGTTTATTCTTCAATTGATGAGTACTTTAAAGATGTAGATCGAGCGGGGAGAAATGAGGATTACACGAAGATTAAAGGGACGTTGTGGCCTCGAAGCCAAGACGAAAGAAACCGAATTTTGATTGATAAGATAAAAGCAAAACATAGGCTTGAATTGCATTCTGATAGCCAGGGTACTGAGTTAATGTTATCAATCTGAATTTATGTATAACATTAATGTTATACGTTAAATAAAAGCGATATTAATTGTTTTTTAGAGTAGTATTACCGTGGGTGTTTGGGCGTTGTTTGTGCCTAAATACGAAAAATACTTAGGTACAGATAAAAGAAAAGCCCCACCTGACTATAAATCAGAATGGAGCTTACTTATGTACCAGACAGTGCAAAGTATAGCCTCCTTTACCGAAAGAGGCAATAAATGAAGTATCAATCTACCGCAAAATTAGTCGTGATTTGCATCACGCTATTAATAGCCTTACTTTTTTTCAAGGACTCATTACATGAGTTCCATTTTAAAAATAAGGAGGTCAGTGTCGATGCTACATTTGTTGCCTACGAAGTAAGGAAGTAGTTAAGGTGACCCGCATTAGCGGGTCCCTTTACTCTTTGATTGTTTTTGGAATATTGCTCAATACACCCCGTTATTTGATGCATTGCGCATCAGTGGTTTGCCAGTCTTGGACTGGCATTAGCCACCGGACTGACAACGTTTATTTTGTTAGTTTTACGATAGGAATACGTGCTTATGCATACATCAATTTTACCAGTAGAAAAACGTCAGGAATTTTATCCTTCAATTTCTCAAAACTTTGTTCACTTTGAACAATGCGTTTATCAGACCTTTGATAAACATGTTGAAGGCTATAATGGCGGGTATTTTGATTTTATGGTTTGTGAAAATGGCGCAGCCTTTTCACAACTCAATACAGATCGAAAATTACTACTCACTAATGATTTGAACTACTTTCAGAAAGAAGTCACAGCCCAAGTTGCCTCTATTGCCATTTTTGCATTAGTTTTAGCTCGGTTTACTGAAATGTCTTATTTGAAAGGTCTTAAACATCATCAAGAACATTTTACGCTTTTAAGTGAAAAATTAAGAGAGTATTACTTGACCCTTGATGATGATTCCATTGATGCTATCTGTGGATTCTTAGATTAGGTTCTTATGATATCAACCCATCATTATAATGATGGGTTTTTTCTTACCTTATGAAACTGCATACACATAATATGTAAATCATTCAAGCAGCTTGCGAGTAAGTTGTAGGTTTCATTACGCTTCTTTGTGCAAAAATCAGGAGTGATTTCTTGCTCGTATCGATAACGATTTAACAAAATGAAATGCAGATCCAGTTGCATGAATAATTTCATTAATAACGTGGTTTCTTTTCCTAATCTCGATTGATCGTAAGACATAACAAAAGAGCGGTCAGGTTCAAAAGGTCGAACAAAAAAGCCACTGCTTTTTTCTTCTAGCGAATAGCGCATACTCGCCAGTTTTTCCGTCACACGCTTCATTCTCTCGACAATTTTCACACAAACCTTAGAGGCAAAGAGCTTTTCACTCGGCTCAGTTGAAACGTTAGTGGCAAAACAAGCCACCGAAAACAAACTATTAAAGATGAGTTCTCCGGTGACATACTTAACGTCTTTCTTTTCAAAGTAAGTAGGGTTCCAGATAGTCGCGAGCTTTTTGGTGTGGAGGATGAATTTAGGCGCGTTATGATCTTTCATTGTTTATTACCTGCTTGTAGAAGGGACTCAAAAGCGGTCATTAACTCAGAGGCTTTCTTCTTATCGTTCTCGGTTGGCCGTGTTTGAATTGTTACCGTTTTTACTTTATGTGAGCGTTTATGTTTTAAATTTTCATTCGCCTGGTGAACTTGTTCGAATAATACTTTGAGGCTCACACCTTGGCTATTTTTCTTCAACTTGATTTTTTTTTCGATTATATCAGACATGAAGATATTCAACGGAATAAACATCGGCATCGAGTCTTCATCAAGCCCGATAAAAATCTCATTCTCGCGATAGTATTTCTGCATACCTTTCCTCCAAAAGCACACTCATCATAAAGATGAGTGTATATCATTAATGTTATACGTTATTCGTCATCAAAATCTAACGGGCTTTCAGGTTGAACTTCAACAGATTGGCCAGTCGGTAAAAGCTCTATTTTTCCATCAAAACCTTGAACCACGACCTCCGAAATCGTTCTTTTGTTGCCTTCTTCACCAAAGGTGCGGTTTTTCATTTTTCCTTCAATGTATAAAGGTGCGCCTTTTTTGATGTACTTTTCCGCAAACTCCGCTAATTTTCCTTTTACTTTGATTTTGTGCCAATCCGTTACGGTTTCTTGTACACCGGTTGTTTTGTTTCTCCAGGTGTCTTTTGTGGCCAACGTGAATTCTACGGACTTACCGCCATCAGGGAATTCATGGGTGGAAGGATCTTCTCCGGTATAACCAACTAAGATTATTTTGTTAATGCCTCTCATATCGTCTCCTTGTATATCATTATTGTTATACGTTAATTACTCGGCGCAATAGCGCCTTTTTCATAGTTAGGCAGCTCTGTTTTTGGATCGTCAAAAAATTTGATATCACAGGCTTTACTTGAGCAGCGCCACCAAAAAACACCCTCGCGTTTAGCCGACAGTCGAACGAGTGCCTTTTTACATTGAGGACAAAATTCGGTTTCTGACGGTTTGAATTTTGGCTTTGGCTCTAAGTTCGGTTGGCCATCGAGATCGGGGTAGGTTGTTTTACAGCTTGGATAACCGGTACAAGCCCAAAACTTGCCATTGGTTCCGGTACGAGTCACTAATTTATCCTTGTGACAAACAGGGCAAGTGGGCGCATCTTCCGGTATGGTTGTTTTGGTTTTTTTAGGGGCGGTGAGTTGTGGTTTACCGGCTTTATCTGGAAAAGCAGTTTTGCAGACTGGATATTGGTTGCATGTCCAAAAGTCGCCTTTACCGCCTTTCTTCCCTTTGCGTTTAAGTAAAAAACCGTCACCACACTTAGGGCATGAGGTCGCATCGACGCTGATATTGATCCCATTTTTCGCTAAATGCTCGATACGTTCAGCAATATAACCATCAACATCCGAAATAAACGCTTCAACCGTCATTTTGCTTTTTTTAATCAACGCCTTTTTTTCTTCCCATTGAGCTGAAATATCCGGCTTTATGACTTCATCCGGTAACGCCGCGCAGAACTCCTGACCTTGTTGAGTGGTTTTCCAGATTTTTTCCTTGTAACCCTTTTCCTTTCCAATCGAAATTAATGCGGTATTTTTGGCGAGCTTTTCTAAAATACCGGCTCGGGTTGCTTCAGTACCAATACTGCCTTGATCGCTGCTGCCTTCATCTTTTGCTTCTAATATTTTTCGAAGTTCAGGATCGTCAATAAATTTTGCCGCCCTAGTCATCGCGGCCAATAGTGTTGATTCAGTAAAATACTTAAGCGGGGTGGTCTTTTTCTTATCTATTTTGGTTGAGTCACAATACGCCTTTTCATTAAAATTCAACGTGGATAAATCAAACTCCGGTAATACGTCTTCTTTATCATTGGACACTTTATGAAGCACTTCCCATCCACGCTGTTCAAGAACGCTTTGAGTGGCATTAAATTGGTCGCCCTCAATATCAAAGATAACTTTTGTTTTATTGCGGATCGCATCGGGGTAGAAAAGCCCAATGAAGTGAATGGCAACAAGGTGGTACACATTTTTTTCTTTCACACTGAGCTTAATGTCTGCACCGCTTTTGACGGTAGGCACGATGGCATGGTGCGCTTCAATTTTGCTGGCATTGAAAGCTTTGTGTTTTTGATCCGTATCCATATCAGAAATAGAGCCGGCTAATTCTGGCATAGTGTCACTAATCGCCTGGCTAATATCATTGACTTGATAAAAGTGTTCATCAGATAAGTACCGGTTATCCGTTCGTGGGTACGTTAGCAGCTTATGGGTTTCATATAAGCCTTGCATTATCTCGAGTGTTTCAGTGGCACTGTAACCAAATTGCTTGGCACAGAGTTGTTGTAGGGTTGATAAATTCAGGGGTAAAGGGGGTTTACTATTTTCTGGTTTGGTTACCGCTATTGTGACCAGGGAGGATTTGTCCTTATTTCGGTTAGCGATGTGATTGGCGTTTGGTTCTGAAATCAGACGGTTTTTCTCATCAATTTGATCACTTTCTTTTGTCTGATATTTTGCGTTGATATGATGGCCATGAATGCTCATGTCGGCATAAACATCATAGTAAAAGCTTTCTTGGTGATTAAGGTTGGCCAACGTGCGCATGTTGACGAGTCCCATTACCGCACTTTGTACGCGACCCACATTTAAAACGCCCTGATAGCCCTTTTCACGACCTTTTAGCGTGCATCCACGAGTAAGATTGTAACCAAAGCTCTTATCGGCTAACGACCGCGCTAGGGCGCTCGCCGTCCAGCCTTTAAAGTTGTCATTCGGTTGCATGTTAGCCAGTGCTTTTTTGACCGGTGCTAAATTAAGATCGGCAACAATAAGGCGCTCTACCGGTTTTGTATTTTTCGCATACGTTAAAATTTCATCGACGAGCAGGCAGCCTTCTTCATCTGGATCGCCAGCATTCACAATCGATTTCGATTCTTTAATTAATTTTAATATTGTGCTGAGTTGAGCTTTTGAATCGGCTTTGGGTTTTAGCTTTGGTGGAGTGATCGTTTTTAATGGTAAATCGGAGAACACCCATTTTTTAAAATCTTCGTTGTAATCTTCTGGATCGAATAATTCCAACATATGGCCATAACACCAGGTTACGACTTCCTGGCCGTGTTGATAGTAGCCACTTTTCTTTTGAGTTTTTGGATTTCCTCCCAAGCCTTCAAAGATAGCTTGAGCAAGAGACGGTTTTTCTGCAATAAATACGCGCATGAGTGCTCCTTGCTATTTCTAGCAATAAGTGATTTGAATTAAAAAGGGGAATATGAAATAGGATTAAATGAATATGATCATTTAAATTGGTTTAAATTTTAGGTGAGGATGTATACACATTCATACGAATTGGAAGCAATTAAATAGCGTTCTTCTTCGATTAGCACATGAGATTTATTTATCTCTAAAGACCTTATTCCCGATTGAATACGGTCAAGTTCCAACATTTCATCTTGGGATATTGGTTTCCCGTGAGTAAGACAATAGACACTATTGAAGCTGTATTCATCGCTAGGCGATGCATTTCCATATAGCCAATCTATTGGTGATTTACTATTTTTTTGTAGATGATAAGCCATGCTGTGCCTAATGGTCTTAAATGCGCCAGATTTGCTTGACCAGCAGTAGGTAATTTCAAAGTATGTAACATCAGTTTCTAAATCATCAGGTATCACTGCATACCATCCTTTATAAGATGGGGTATTTCTAAGATAAGGAGCAACATAGCGTTTATTTGGCCAAAAGCGTTTTGTTTTAAAGCTACTGTCAGGAATAGCCCAGCTTGGTGCTTCTATATCAAACTGTATATCTGTTACAGGCAAAGAGATGAGTTCTGGTGTTAAAAATACACTAGGAGCAAATAAGATAATCCTTTTGTTTGATAGCTCATCAATGTTTAAATCAAGCTGTGCTTTAATTGCGAATTTAACTTCCTCATGTGCTTCTTTATAGCATGATCCCCATTGTAGCTCGTATGCCGCTTGCTCGGGAGATAGATTTTTACTAAAAAGATGAATGTATTGGTTCCAATTATCATCTATATATTTGTAAGGAATGCGGTTGAAGTGATGTTGAAACTCGCCCCACCATTGCTGCCACTCTTCATCGAAATCATCAGTTAATCTACTAGCCATGTAATGATGACCTCGTTCTGTTATTACTACACTTTTTCCATTGTCCGAAAATTTGCAATAGTCCCCGTTAACCAGTTCTTCAATGATCGTTTCAACTTGGATACCAGACTTAGGATAAACATCAAGGTGTCGTTCTTTTACTTCGGCTCTAGATAAACCTTTACGAGCCTTTTTTATGTGCTCGTTGTAAAGTTTTTGTATACGGGAGACGCTCATACAATTTATAGGCCATAACCATTCCAGCAGTTTATTGGCGTACTTAAAATTAGGCCCTAATTCAAGAATGTATGAATTGGGAGCTTGTGGGAGGGGAGGAATAGAATCAGCAGTTTCACCCATTGCTTTTAACTCAGAATCAGTACAAGCATTATATAAAATACAAAGTAAAGCTTCTGTATCAAGATCGGGTCTTCCTAAGACTGATTTCAATTTAAGTGCAATGGGTACTATCGTTTGTTCTGAAAATATAATCTGGTCTTCACTTGGATTGCCATTTTTAGCAGAAAATTTAAGTTGTTCCCAATCTTGATGGTTTAGTGATTTTGCAAAAATTAATAACCATTTATCTTCATCTATATCAGATTTATAGATGATATGTGCATCAATTAATTTATCACGAATAAAGTATGCTTGGTTTTGTAAGGTAGATAGATGAGGTTGTGTAAGCTTGATAGGCTTATTCATTTTAAATCCTTGTAATAGTTTGATATGACTTTTGAGTTCCAGGTAGTTAAATAGTTACTTCAGATAGGCTTTCAAGTTCTTCATAAGTGAAGAACCTGAAAGTGTTGTAATGTTTTTCTTCGAGATTAACTGGTTGGCCATTAATCATGACGAACTTAATATCATTGAACATGATTTGAAGTGCTGCTTTTTGTTTTGCCGTCGGGACAACGTAAAAAACGCGTTGCCATATCTTTTTTTGACGACCAAGCAAATGACTGGTCATGATACTTTGGTATCGTTGTTTATTCCGCTTTAAGGTTCGCTCTGTTTCAATGGCAACATTATGACCAGATGGCAAAGTAATTAGTCCGTCAGGTCTGTGTTTCACTTCGAATTTTTTGAAAAATTCGCCTCTATCTCCACTAATCCAATTTGTGCAATTTTTACTTTCTAATGTTAATCGCACAAATTGGTTATCCAGGTGATGCTGCAATGTAGAGGGCCGAACTCGTGATGGTTCAAAAACGGGTAATAATGGTTCGTCAACGATGGCCAAGCCATCTAAAGTAATTCCCCAAAGGGAAATTTTACTCGATACAAATGTGGTTTCGTGTTTGAGTATTAATCCTTTCCGAACCATATTACTTAGGAATCGTGAAGCATTACCTTTTTTTTCTATCTGTAAAATTCGACTTAAGGTTTTAAAGTCACTAAAAGTGTCTTGTGACAAAAATTTTAGAACTGCTAGCTCTCTTTTATTTCCTCGATGTCGGCATTCGCTGAATGATAGTTTTAGTTGTTCGCTCATTTATCTTCCTCTAGTTCTAATTCATCTATATCTATCTCTTCAGGATCAAAGTCATCATCAAAATCTAATAAGTTATGATCATTTAAATGAACTTCAGAATCTTCTTCAGGTGGAGCAATACTTAAAACCAGATCTTTCTTTTGTACTTTGATAGGGGATATCAAAGAGGCAAAAGGCAGGTTTTCAGCTGAATAAATAAAGCTAACAAATTTAGGTAAATTGAGTAGCATGTTGGTATCAATGAAGTTACGTTCCGCTTGTCGAATACTTCTATCTGAAGCGATGCTTTCAGTTAGTGCTTTATTGGTTTCTACTTTTCTCGTTTCATCATCAACTAAAATAGTTCCACTCATTTCAGCTACCCACTTAGCTGTATCCGGATGTTGTAATTTATAAACCAATTTGAATTTGGCATTTTCAACAACTGCACCAACAACCGCGTCGCCATTTAAGTCAGCGGGGCACTCTTTTAAATCAGCAATAGATTGGTGAGCCATAATAATATGAACACCTTTATCTCGTGCTGCGCCCAAACCTTCCATTGCAGGTTTAGATAAATGGTATTTTAATTCGTCTAAGAAAATTGCGATTGGACGAGGCTTTGTATTTATGCGATCACGGGTTTCAGCGATTTGAAGCAATCGAACTAATAGCATTCTTTGAGCCGCAATGATTTTACCGTTTCGCATTGAACCAATAACGTAACAACAACCACCGTTATCAAAAATATCTTGCAGTGAAACGCCGTTTACCGCATTGATGGAGTTCAATCCAGCAAGTTCTTCTAGTTTTCCATAGAAGGCTTTGATGGTATCTGCGATCCCTTGAACATATTCACTTTTGTAAAGAGCTCTTAATGTTTCTCGTTCGCTTAACTTTAATTTAGCGGAAAGCCGCGCGGCTTTCCGGTCATCAATTCGATAAAAGTCGGCAACATCCCCTTTTTCAGCTAAAGAAAATCCAGCAACTAATAACTCTTCCAATTGCTCTTCATTGATGTCAGCTAACAAATTGATTTGATATTCTTGTTTGTTTAAGTCGATTAAGAAAAAGGGTTTCCCAGCATCTTCACAAGCTTTTCTGTACAAATGAGGAGCCCATTCATCATTTTTAGGGTCGAGAACAAAAACGCCTTCACCGGCAAGAATACTCTGATAAAGAAGAATACCTGAAGCAACACCTTTACCTGCTCCAGTCGTACCAATTATATCTGCATGTTGCGTTTGCCATGTTTCAATTGGGATATATTGCGGTTGTCTTAACTCATCTAGTCCGATGAATATTCCTTTATTTAGATCAATGAATTTCATTGGATCATAATGTTCAGTTGTTGGTAGGTGAGAGGCTATTTCACGTACGTCAGTTTTCTCATTTCGAGCAAGTTTCGTTTTTTGGGTTAACTTCACTTTCAGCTCGTTATGTTTTGGTACTAACCAGCGTCTTAAATAAATGTGAGAAATAATGCCTAAGATGGTTAAAACGATGAGTAACCAAGTTGGTAACGGAAATAAGAATTGAACATCAGACGGTAGTCTTCCTTTTAAAAAAAGTGTGGCCATTAGTGGAATGATGATTGGTGATAGCGTTCCAAATATGAAAAAAATACCGCTTCCTAAAATGCAGATCCTATACAAAGAAACATCAGATTCGTGATCCTTTTCTGGTCTATCAAAGTAAATGGTTGGGAGTAATAAACCGGCAATAATTGCAAATATAAAGCCTCCTGAATACGTGATCTTATACATCCATAGGATCGTATTAAATGACGCACTGAGAAGTGCTTGGGAGAGTAAATCAAGCATCTAAAGTACCTTTATCGTTCATGATTTTTGATAACAACTACTGATAACAATCACTAATAACGGGTGTTATCACCTGTTGTTATCAGTAGTTGTTATCAGTTTATTGTGAGAGGGGGATCCGATGAGAATCGGATCCTTAAAAGACTAAGATTGAAAACATGTTTTCAATCAACACCTTATAGATATAAAATTTTTCTTCTGGACGAAGAAGAAATTTCATATCTATAAGGAAAAAAGAAAAGGGAAAACGTCGTCGCTAACGCAACTACCCCCCTTTTTAAGTTGGATTAAGGCTCCTTCTTTGGTCTGCGGGGACTTGACCTTGAAGTTTCCTAAATCCAGCTAGAAAAAACGAGGGTAGTCTCCTTACCGTCGACGTTTTCCGGGCTTCGCCCCCAAACCAAAAACCGTCCTCTAGGGAGGACTCGCCTATTCGCCAGGGCGGGCGTTTTGGTTCGGCTCCCCCAATCTAAACCTGCGCTCGGAACTCGCTTGTTTTAGATGCTACGCTGGACGCTCCGCACCAGATAAAAACATTAGCAATTAAACCCCACAAGGGGGCGCTTGGGCGATTGAATGTTTTTTCTGGTTAGGATCGTATGCCATGCTCACTAACGCCAAAAACAGGATTACATCCGCTCGGGGACTCGCTACTTTCATCATGTTTTTGCCTAGTTCACGAGGCTACGATAACAGCGGCACTTCCAAGTTCATTTGTTACATTTGTGCCAAATGATGAACTTTCAGTGCAAAGGAAAAAAGCAAAATTTAACAATACTAAGGTATTGAAATGTTCACTTTTTGAATATTTCGCATGACTATTTTTAACAATGCTAGGGCATTGAAAAATATCATTTTGAAATACTTTAGCCCCGAGTTTGAGATAGCTTAACCACAAACTCCACAATCGATTGAGCACTTTGTTCCGGCTCAATGCTCTCATGTGGATTTTGATGGATAAGCTAGTTTTGGGGGTGACTATTAACTTGATTTGATGGGATTGGTTTTGGTGATTTTCGTTTCTTAGGTGTTGTCATTATTTTAGATAACTTATTAAAATCTACGCCACTTTGAACAATTTTATTTTTTAATTCTTCAAGCTTTAAAAGCTCTTTCTGCTCCTTTTCCTCTTCTTCTAATGCTTTCAATTTAACATCATCGATAATGTTAGAAAGCTTTTCTTTAATGCTTTCTAGCTCATTTAAAGACAAACCATTTAGTGCCTTTTTAAGTTTTCGTTGATTTAAAATAGTAGAAACAAATTCAGTTTTCATGGGTTATTGCCCTTCTTTAAATTGGTAAAGGTAATGGGGTTCATGGTTTTTCATTTCCATAACTTCGATAATTTTTCGACCGTAACTAGGATGTCTAGAGGCGTGAATAAACAAATTTACCGAACCGGTAATTTGCCTACCCGCAAGTTCATAGCTCATCAATCCCGCGCTTGATATTAGATACTGAATCCGCTCAACAGCATCTTGGCAGCTATTTGCGTGTAGGGTTGTTACACATCCACTGTGCCCTGTATTCACCGCTTGGATGAAAGCGTCAGCCGCGCCAGAATGTCGAATTTCACCTACCCATATTCGATCGGGTCTCATACGTAGTGCGGTTTCAATTAAGGTTTTAAGTTCAACGTTGGTACTTTCACGTTGCGGGGCCTCAAGTGATACCCGGAAAGGGAGCCAGTCCAAATATAACTCTTGTGTGTCTTCGCAGGTAACGACTCGCTCAGTGAGTGGAATATACCTGGCTAAAGCCCTTAATAATGTGGTTTTTCCTGAACCAGTGTTACCGCTGACAATAATATTGCTGCCTTTTTTGATGTGCTCTATGAGCACATCAAACATGGCTTTAGGTAGTGCCTGATATTTAATAAGCTGGTCAATGGTTAAGAGATCTTTTGGAGCAACGCGAAGTGTGAGGGTTGCCCCTTGTGGGGTCACACCTACATGCGTACAACACACCCGAGAGCAATCAGGGAGTCGAGCATTTAAGATGGGATTTTTCTCAGAAATATCTTGATTTAAACATAAGGATAATTGAGTTATTAAATTATTAAACCCTTTTTCAGATCCAAATGTGACCATTGATTTTTTTATCACACCATATTGTTCATAATTAATATTGTCGAATCTATCTACGAAAATTTCGGTGATCCCCTCCATTTTGTATAGCACTTTTAATGGTTCAAAGTAATTTTCGACCAGATGCCATTGTGTTGCTTTTTCTATAGGTACGTCACCAAAAACAGTGGAAGCAAATTGGGCGGTCATCATTATCTCACTATTGAATTTAATTTTTGGATATCGTCTGGACTTAATGCATTCACTTGGTCCTGATATTGTTGTTGAGCACTTTCATTCTGGTCTGGCGAGGCACTAAATAACATTAAGTCGCCTAAATCATCGTAATAATGAGCCGCTTCTCCTTGATGACCATCACTATAATGAACATGGCCTGAAAGCTGGCCATCGATAATGGCTTGCTGATATGTGATCGTTGATGAGCAAAATTGTGGTAAAGAAAGATAACCTTTAATTTGTTTTTCACAGCGTATATCTTTGATCCATTGCTCGGGTACATTAATGTATTGAGTGCAATATGTGGTTCTAGCGTTATCACCTCCTTGTGTTATTTCTTGGGAACAAACATGTGATTGAGGGGCTATATAAGTGGCATAACCGCTTTTGATATCAACGTTGGGATCTACATTATCTTCATTTTTGGATATATAGTTATCAATATCATCATTACCCGTTTTCGGCGTTTCTATCATGCATTGATCTAACCGTGGTATTGCGGGTTTACCTCGAAGTATCCGTTTATGCATTGCTTTTTTTGCCGCTTTACAATTGCTATTTAAAAATCCAACGGGGGCGCACATTAAAATGGCACACTCATCATCACTGATCGCATTGGCTGAAAATGATGGAGTGAGAAGGGCCAATAGTGTCGTATAAAGAAGAGGTTTAAAAACATGATTCACATTGCATTCCTTTAATTTAAAAAATGTGGATAAAAAAACGCTACTATTGATAACGCCTCATCTTTTTAATGATGCGTGTAATATAATTTTGAGTTTCTTGATACGGTGGTACGCCATGATATTTATGAACAGCACCATCACCGGCGTTATAGGCCGCCAATGCGAGGGGTAAAGAGTGATGATATTTTCTTAATAATTTTGCAATAAGGTATGTGCCTATCTTGATATTATCGTCAGGATTGTAAGGGTTGATGTGCCAATGTTTAGAATGAAAATCCATTAACTGCATAAGACCTTTTGCCCCGGCGGAACTGTTCGCGTGTGGGTTAAAATTGCTTTCAGTTTCTATCATTGCAAATATCAAGGCTCTAGGGACGCCGTAATGCCCCGCATAACGTTCAACAATTGAGTAATAAGGTGGAAGGTCCGGAGCGTTAATTGATTGAACATATTGGCTATGCCAGCTACTAGATGTAGATTGAAATGAAGCGTTAGATTGAAAATCATCGTGGGGTTGTGCGTAAAGATTAGGGGATATTATGCATAGGCATAATATCAAAAAGACTTTCATGGCCACCTCTCATAAAGTTTCGTTTTGTTCCAAAGTAATGATAATGGTTCGCCATTGAAACGGATTGATTGTTGCTAGCGCGGTCATTTTCAATATGTTTTTACAAACATAGAGCTTTAGAGCACCTAAGGGGTTAAATAAACCATTTCGACTAATATCTGATGAAATATACCCACCATGTTTTTTAACCAATTTCGCTAATATTAATTGCTGTCTGGAACGGCTGCCCTTTTGCAGCATTGGACTCGATAAACAAATATAGGTGACTCCCGATGCTCTGGCATGGGTTAAGGTATCGTCTAGGGATTTGTAGTGTTGACGGTGAAAAGTATCATTCGTTTTTTTTAAATGAACATCCCATTGTGAATTGTTCATATTAGGATGAAAAATCAAACGATTGTTTTTTTCTGTTGTGAGAGTTGGGGGCAAAAAATAAATCAATGCTACAAACGCGCTGAAGTAAAAAATGAGCCAAATATTCGGTAAGAAGAAGATGAATATCATCATGGGTATTAGGCGTAATAGCATTCTCAATACATTGCGAATACGTAATCTATTGAGAGGTTGGTTGGTTAGAGTTATAGGGGTATTAAACCAAAACAAATGAGTCGCAAGGAGTGTGACGGTGTAACACATTATTATGTAAATCATAAAAAACCTGTGTAAAAAAGCCCCATCAATGGATGAGGCTGAAATTACTATATGAGGGATATTCTCTACTGATATTATTGTAGATTCTTCTTCCTGCGTATTATGCCAACGAACATTAAAAAGAATAATGCAAATAAACCCATACTACCGCCCTTCGTACCGCCACCATCATCGGGTGTTGGTGTTGGTGTTGGTGTTGGTGTTGGTGGCGTGTATTTTTCAGGTAGTTTATTAATGTTGATAACAAAATCTTTTTCGAGAACAACCTGGCCACTTTCACCATTCACACTACTCACGACTAATTTACATTCTCCATAGGGGGCAACGTTCTGACACGTATTGGAATCAACGTATGCATCCCCACTGGTGTTTAGTGTGTTATTAATATCTATGGTTTTGTTGTGTAAATTTTGAATCGTGATGGTTTTTTTATCACCGGCTTCGATTTTCGCATAGGTTGGAAATTGCCAAGCATTAATGTTTTCTAAAATAAAATCAGCATTATCATAAAAAACACTGCCGTCAGCATTACCACTTGACGCCCTATTTATACCGACGCCGTCACCATGTTCATTTAACCAAATACCGCCACTATCACCAGGCTCTGGAATTACCCAAAACCCAGGAGCGGGTAAGTAAAAATCAAATCCAGTGGGGCTTTTTATTCCATTGGCTACCTCATCATCATCGTATACATTAGCCATAATCGCTGGCCCCGCTCTTAGCCCATCATCAATTAGAGGATGTTTATCCCCTAAATTACGAGCACCCATTACCGTAATGTGCTGACCAAGTGTTAATTTTGTTGGGTTTAAAAAAATTACTTTCTCCAGGGCTTGATAGCTATCTTTTAAAGTGAAAACGGCTATATCATGGCGCATATTTGATGCGTATGAATTAGGGTCTTCTACAAAGATAAAATCACTAGGGATCGCAAATTTTGTGTAACGAGAATCCATTGTGTACATTTTTGGGACTTGGCGATTGTGCCAGTTATCGTAAAAAATCCCGGGGGCAAGACCTTCATCAAAAAGACGTTGAGTCGGTGATATGACTTTGGTTAACGGGCTGATTTGTTTTGTTGGAGTGTAATAATCTGGATCATGTGCATATTGAGTTGCAATTGCTGCGCCCTCACCAGGATCGGCGCAGTGAGCGGCTGTTAGAACATATTTTCCAGCAATGATGGTCCCCGTACATTCCATATAAACAATAGATGGAGCGCTTTTCCAATCGACACTCGTATAGTTACCCGTTATGGCGTAACTACTTGTACTGACTAGCGTCATAGTCGCCAGTAACGAGGTGTTTATTGTCCATTTTAAACATACATTCATCAGCCTAACCTCATCGAATTCAATTGCCTTATTATATCAAAAAACACTTTATTTTCAAAGGTATAGTTTGATTCTTATTTATTCCAGACGCCTAGTTACAGACGTCTGGTTATAGCGTTATTGAGTATAGACTCTTGTTATTTTAGTAGCTGAAGAACTACCTGATCCCGTCAAAGTCACCTTTGATGTTGAGACCTTGAGAGTTAAAGTATCGGTATGATCGGTACAATTTTGTTCACCATGACCAACAGGGATACAAGTTTGATACTTAACTTCTTCCTTCTTTGCTGTTAATGTTGAGCCTGCCACAACTGGATAAACCTCTAATCCCTCTCCTATATCAACACTGACAAATTTAGCACCGCTTGGAATATTGACAGAGCTTTTCGCATTACCTGAGTACACCAAATGCCACTCTTTACCACTGGCGTTTGGAGCATGTTCCGTGACATGATTTTGCTCAAAAATTTTCGCACTCTCCATTGCGATTTTATTGGCCGCATACGCTGGATCTAATGGATATTTATCCGCCGCATAAGCACTGGATACTATGAACATAACACTTAAACATAATAATGTTTTTTTCATGGGTATTTCCTTCTTTATGATGTGCATTCGGATGAATGCACATTAGTGACAAACAGTTTGAATGGTCAAGGTGCCTTCGGTGCGCTGCGCCCAATTCCCCGACGTATTTTTGTACATGTATTTTAATGAGACACTCCAATAAGTAGCATTATTATTAATGACAGCACCGGCAGGTGTGTGCTCATAAATACCATCAGGAAGAGAAACAAATTTAGGGGTGGCGACAATATCTGGTGTTAGGCCGGGGGCGCATTGGGGGTGTTGAATGTTACTTGGGGATTCAGCAGAAAAACTGTCCACCACTCCAACAGCTAGGCTGCGTTGGGTTCCATTAGCATTACGAATACGAAAATCCTTGGCATTGGTGACAGAATAATCCCCCCCAACATCCCAATTTCCCGTTAATGTTGAGTCTTCACCTGAGCGTTTGACTACGGTCGTTAATGCAAATAAGTTTTCTAATCGTGTAACAGTAATGGTGATGATGCGTTTTTTTTCGTCATAATGAGTACCCGCAATTTGTGAAAACAAATTAAGAGAAACTTGTTCTTCAAATGCATTCGAATTGTCTTGAGGGGGTAATTGAATCGTCAATATCGCCTCATAGTATTTTTGACCAACCATTTTTTGCCTGGTGTAATCAATATCGTCCCCCCAGGGCGTTTGCTCTGGGCGCATACAATTACCATTTTGATTATCCGCCGTGGAACATAACCCTAAGTAACCTTTGGTTTGGAGTGTTGCCAGGCTATCTGGAAACAGATCCTGTGAATCAGGCAATATACCAGCGTCATATTGATCGGATTGATACGCATTGATTTGCGTAATGATATTGGTCACATGGTTATAGAATGAATTTTGGTTATTTTTTATATTGTCTTGTTGTTCATGTTTGACATAAAAAATAGCCAAATAACCTATTACACTTAACACCACTAGCAGACTAATTAGGGAGGCAAAGCCTCCTTGATATTTTCTCATTGTTAATGACCTTTAGTGAATACACCCCTTTGATGGATCGAATTGCTCATTATCAGACACTATCTTAGTGACAGGGTAACTGAACGTAAGGGTTTGATTTGATGAATAAGATGGTTTGAGGTATCCATCGACATCATTAAGCTGCTCTTGATTCTCAAATATGACATTGATATCAAGTCGGATAGGGTGAGAATAGGGTGAGGATAGGGTTTGATATTGATACGTAAATATCAAACCTCTATCAGATATAGATTTAGCCAAATCTGGATTGTATTTGATTAAATCATCCATCGTTTTTGTGGTTGGCGTATGAAAACATCGCGTTTTCAGGACTTCTAACTGATAGTTAGATATCACGGTATGATGGATATCCCTAACCGCCTCCTTTATATCCATACTCGCCATATAATGACGAGCCATTGGGCTAACCGTACTCAACATCAGTACGGTTAGCCCAATCATCGCCGCCATTGATATTATCAGGCTTAATGACGCCATCCCGAGGGTATGATGTCTCATTATTAAAATGTCATGGTAATTGAATTGGCTGATTTAACGAGTGTGGCACACCCCTCCGCTTCTGAACAACCGCCTCGTGTTGTCGGTGCCATCGTATCGGCTAGCTCATTAATACGATCTGTGTCATTGGGCATTGTGGCGGTAATATCGTATAAACCAGAGTTAGTATTGGGGGAAACTGTCCAATCACCGCCAAATGAGTTGGTTGATTTTCCATCATTGGCATCACCACAAATAGAGTTTTCTAAATAACGATCTTGGCATAGTGTCTCTAAAGAAACACTGGAGTAATTAGGACGACGTTTTTTCCATCGATAAGTGGCTTCTGAAATGCTAGAAACATCCGATTGAAAGGCACTGACATTAAACATGTAATTGATCGTTGGCACTTTTGAAATAACAAATGCGATTAGACCAATCAATAGGGTCGCATAAATTAGAATATCAACGCTAGATGCACCACGGGCTTTTTTTCGGGATGCGATTTGTTTTTTTAACATGATTTTTCCTTTTTATTGAAAATAAAAAACCATTCAAATGAATGGTTTTAAAGAGGTGAAGAGTGATTTTTTGTTAAATGTGAATATTTGTAACCATATCGGTAATTAATTGAGCGATCCCTCCGCCTGTGATAAGACCAATGATTAAGCCCACGATTTTTATGATATTGGCTCCCCAAACTTTCATGTTCAGCATTTTAGACTCCAGTAGAGAGCTGTGTAGTTCGGATGCGTTTAGGAAAATATGGAATAAATCTCCTGTCGTCCCTAAAATTTTTAAGGTTCGGATATTTTGCTCGTCAATTAACCCTGTGTTTAAAATATCACCAATGTTTTCATTTCCCGTATTAATGTTGTCTTGGGCTAATGACAAGTGCCATTTCATATAAAGACTGGTATCTTTTTCTATGTGTTCAATCGCTTCAAGTAACGGAATACCAGCACGAGTTAGATTAGACATAGATCGAAATAGATTAGTCGCTAAAATTAATCGATAGTGTGAAAAAATTGGTAATAGGTCTAATAACTGTCGTAATCGACCGTTTGCAATCGGAGCTAATGGAAGCATGATCATGATGGTTATGATCGTAGACAAAAATACGCCTAATAAAATAGAGCCATACGTGGCCCAAAAATAGCCGAACTTATAAGCAGCAATAGACATCCCCCCCCAGTGAGCCATTGGTAACAAACCGCTCATCATCGGGAAAAAATACCAATAGGAACAGGCACAGGCAAAGAGTAAGCCTATTAGACCTAATATTGGCTTCATTAGAGTTTTAATTAGTACGATTGTTGAGACATTTTGTAGGTGTATCGTTTCAATGGCATGCTTAATGCCATTATTCCAATCCCCACTTATTTCACCTGCGAGAATGCTTTCCCATACTATTCGGTTAAACCAGGGTTTCAGTGCAGAAGAAAACGTATCCCCATTATCAATGGCGGTGAATATTTCGTTCCCAATTTTTTTTTCAATGCTACTTCCGTATTGAACTAATTGGCTCGCAATTTCACGTTGATTAATACCAACCTTTGACAATCTTAGGATTTGATAGAGTAAAACCCCCTGTTTTTCGAGATTAAAAAATTTACTTTCCAGGTTCATTCATCACCTCACTAAGAACAGGTAAAAATTTCTCCTCTTCAAAATCAAGTCCATCACTTGTAGATACTTCGGTTGTGCCAGGCTCACTTTTAGTTGCGACACTTTCATTTATTGTATCTATAAATGATGAGTAAACTTCCTTAGCAGCCACAGGCAATAAATTATTTACCCGTTTTGATGCCGTATCAATATCAATCAACCCGGCCTTTATTTTAGTAATGGTATGCCATCGAACATCTTTGAAGCCCTTGGCAAGGAGTGCCTCTTTCCAACCTAGATAATTTCGACTGAAAATAAATTCTCGGTCCTCATCATCGAGCACAATCATTTCAACAACAGCGGTTCGTCCCTTTTCCCCTTCATAGCCACAGCAATGACAGCCATTTGGGTTTTTGTATCGAATATTGTTTATTTCGTTGCCACACAGTCGAGCCGTATGTATTTTTAATTGCTCAAAATACAAATTATCCTCCTCACTATCCTGTGTATCATAATAGTGTTGTGCTTGTGCTTGGGTAAATGAACACTCAGAACATAATGTTCTAATTAATGTTTGATAGATCCACAAACGCATGAGATCAGGTGCAGACATCACCGATGCAGATACGTTAAATTGCTCAATAAATGTGGGTGCTATGCCTAGCGCCGAACTGGTATGAACGGTTGTAAACATTAGCTGACCCGTCTCACCTTTGCGGATGAGTTCCATCGCACCCTTGTGATCACGAATTTCACCATGCATCTCAACATTCACCGCATGACGCAGTAAAACTTTTGAATAATAGGCGGCCCCCCTCGCTTCCGCTTCATCATTAATAGTTTTATTTGGATTGACTAGGGTTTGAGGGATGCCTAGATTAAATTCAACGGGATCTTCTAAGGTGTGAACAGCTCGACTTTTATCGAGAAGTTTTAACCCACAAGCGAGGGTAGTAGATTTTCCTGAACCGGTTTTACCTGCGATAACACAGACACCAGAGGCAAAGTTTAAATATTCCTTATATGCCGCCACATGTCCTGGTGTCCAACCAATCTCTGTAAGTTGAGGTAAGCTGACGTTTTTATTGAGCCAGCGTAGCGTCACTTTACCGCCCTTATTTGTCGGTATATAACTGGCGCGCCAGTTTGTTAATCTCATATCACCAGTAATGAGAAGATTTTCCTCTAAGGACCCATTGTTTGGGGTGTGGCGTATATAATCAGAATCTTTATTTTTTGCTTTTGAGGTCCAGATATAACTAAATAAACGATGACCATGCTCTGCATCTGGAATGGTAGGAATTAGCTCTCGACGTATTCCATCAATCTCAGCGTAAATTTGCAGTTCAGTTTCATACAATTCAAGGTGAATATCCGAACAACCTAAATTTGCCGCCTTGGTTAAAATATCCTTATAACTCTCACCGAGCAGAGTTTCAGAACCAGATTCGATATCTTTTTTTATCGATGTACGATTTAATCCACCATCTAAAAAGCCATCAATGATCCCCTTAGATACCTTTTCGATACTAAGTAGCTGACCTAGATAGTGACCATTAGCCAGTAAATCATTATTTTTGATGTGATCACGAATACCATCAATAGTGGATATTGAATAATCAGTCACCAATATTTTCCCACTGGTTACTGCGATTGCGAGTGGTGAGGTGTAATAGAAATTTCGTAACTTATCGTCAATTAACAACTTTTCCATTACGCCCCCTTAACGACTTTAGTTAAGGGGGCGCTGGCAACCCATTTCGTTTTACTCTTACCGTGATCACGAAATGTCACTGCATTTTTAGTGATTTTTGTAATGGTGACACTGCCAATTTTGGAGCCAACCCGAATTGGAATGTATTGATTTTGAAATGAAATGACCGCCTCAATGTTTCCATTCACGCTGATTAGACTAGCAACACGCATATCCTCAATAAAAGATGGCTGAATATCATCATTTAAATTCACACTATTTTCACCCGGTATAGGTGGTAGAACGTACTTACTTTTTAATGGGCTAGAGTGATACTTTAATGAATCGGCTTTTTTATCTGCGCTAGAATCGGCGGCTATTTGTGCATCAATTGCCATTTTTCTAATTGTTTGAATACGTAATTGATTAGCATATCGCACCAACTCAATCGCATCGGGATCTAAAGTAATCGTTGATTTCTTGGTAACCTCTTTTTTCTTTGATTTAGTAATACCAGGCACTCGTTTGGAGGGGGGGGCTATATTTAACTGACTGAGTTCATTATTCACCGGAACCCTATTATGTGTTACATGATGAGAGGTTGGCATTAATGAATAGCCAGCTGATACGATAAGTACCGCTGATACCACAAGTAAAATTTTATGTTTTTTTGTTAATGTGATTTTTTTTGTTTTATCTGTCATTGCGTTCCCCTTCTAGGGTTATCACCGATTTAATATTAATATTTGGGATCGATAAACCCCGTTGAATTTCTAATGTTGACATGTAGATGGGTAGGGCTGAGGTTAATGTGGCCAATGTATTTAATGTCGTGAAATTAGTATTTGATCGAGTAATGGTTAATTGCATGATTTCTACGCCATCAACTGAAGGTTTATTCATTTGAACAACCGTAAAACCGAGATTAATCAATGCATCACGTAAAAAATAAATGTTTTTTGGTAATGTAGTGATCTGCAATGATGTGGGACTTTCCATCGTCCACCCAAAATTAAGGCTCGCTTCATTCCATGCATGCTCAATTGCTGGATGAATTTTTGTAAATGCTGTCATTGTCTTATTCATCGAGCCATTTGGGGAATCCTCATAATTTAATTGCATCGTATTATGAGAGAGTCGAATATTTGAAAAGACCCAATCGTTAGGTAACAAGAACCCGTATACACTCGCCTTATATGCAACTTTAAAAGCGTCACTGGCCACAATAGACGAGAAAACATGCTGTTTATATGCTGCTAGAGGATCAATGTGTACGACTGTTTTGTGTTCTGAATGATGAAAAAAAGCGCCGTATATGGCGCTAATCAAAACTGCTAAGAATAGGACACATAACCCAATCTTCATTGGGTTATGTGTTTTGCTTATGGGAATACAGTATTCATCAGTTAGTAACGATAGGTCGAGGGGATTAATGAACACAATTTTATTATTGTAATGTGTTAGATAATCTAGAAGATTTTGTATTTGTGGGCAATAAATATACTCCACGCTTTCAATTTCATATCCCATCGTCAGTACAATATCACTGAGCGAAAGCATTTTTTGCGCTCTCACCTCTCCATTGTCTATTAATAATACATACCACATATCATCAATAGGGTGGATAAAGAGGCAATTATTAGGGAGGTCTATTTCCTGCATAGCAAAATCACAAACATTGAATGTGGCAACATTTGAATAAAAGCGACTAAAACCGGTTGAGGTTTCAATCACTTTTTCATATTTTGCTGGATGCAGTTTTCGAACCCTAGCTAACAATGATTTATCTAAATCAAGTTGGAGCATTGGTAATGAAAACATGCACCCTCCTAGCTTTGTGTTTGCGTTGGTGTTAATAAAACCAGGGTTTCCACTGTGTCTTTTTTCGAGCCAGTCCCCCCAAATAAATAAGACCAAAACGATTTTGTGCCTTCTGCTGTTGTTGATGTCTGTTTCACAGAGGCGATCACATAGGTTTGGCCATAACGTAGTTTATTTGTAAATGATATATCTGAGCCTCTAGTGTCAAAGAATTCCAAATCAGTATTCTCAACTTTTTGAGTTCGTTCAGACGCTATTTTTGTGAGTTTTCCACTAATGCGTAGCCACACATATTGATTTTTTACGTTTGGTGTAATCATCATATCCACGCCCTCAATCACCTTATCTCGCGTAACCGTAGTTGAGATTTGAGAATCATTTGATTCAGATTTAATTTCAGATAAATATGGCTTGGTTAATGCCTGAGAAATACGGGCTGGTTGATTGTTTAACACTAGGGCTGTAATAGGTGTTTCAGTCGCAACCTTGCCCTGTTGTTCTAACACCTTAATAAATGTACTGGTACCATCCCATTTTCCTGTTCCCATGAAGGCCAGGCCGTAGCCTGTTCCCTGAGATATTGTCGTCGTACCTGGAACAAAAAATTGAAGCGCGCCATGACTTGTTTGACGGACAATATTCCAATCTATCCCCTGCTCTGTACTGTGATTTGAACGAAACTCAATAACCTGAATATTTAACAAAACCTGTTTACTAAGTTCATGTTGATAAGTGGCTACTAATTTATCGACTTTTTTCATTCGTTCCGGCGTGCTTTTCACAGAAATAGATGAAAGGGAGCTGACGACCTGAACATCACCAACCAAATCATCATCACTAGAAGTCGCGCTCATTGCAGATTTTGTATTACTGTCCTTCGGATCTTGTTTTAAAATTGCCTTTATACCGTTAACGATGTCATCTAAAACGCTGACATCATTGTAAGCGACCTTAATGAACTGTCCCTGCGTTTTCGATTTTTCGTCATCCGAACTGCTATTTTCACCTTCTGAGCCTAGTTGAGCACTGTAGCGCCCAGACGGTATATTAATTTCATAGGTTTTTGATATATATTTCACCACCTGAAGCGTTTCCTTGTGGGGAATGAGTGATGAGTGTGTTTCACGGCCAATTAATCCCAAAATATCCCCTCGACGCCCTGAAAAATTCAATGTGACTGGTGTATTAGGGTTCACCGCCTCATCAAAGCTGACATCAACCTGAGTACCGGTTAAAACATGACTTAATACCATTGAAAGAGGTGTATTATTGACACTGATTGAAATCGGATCATTGAGCCATGATATGGTTTCAACCTGAGCTATAGGGGTAATAGAAACAGGCGGATGAGAAATATAGCTGACCTGCCCTTGAGGACGAGGTGCCGTGTAGGTGTCAATTTTGTTTTTTATGCCAGTATTGTATTTATCAGCATCTTTATAAGCCTGCGACGCACAACCACCTAGAATGCTCGCTACTACACACCATCCCATCATTTGATATTTATTCATTATTTATGGTCCTCGATAAAAACCTGATTAGTAGATTGCAATATTTTTGCCTGCACGGGGTAACCGTAGAGCAATGAATTTAATGCGGTGGTTATATCATCCTGTTTTGTGATAATGGGGTAAGAGGTGGTAAATGCATAATCATCCGATGCCTGATAGCTATTTTGGTCATCCCATTTTCCATGATAATCATGGACAATATTTTTCACTGCATCTTTTAGTGTATGACCATGAGCAAGAACAAGCGTTGTCGGCGTCTTAAATTGATGTATCGCGGCAACATTATGATGTGCGGTTGTTAATTGAATAGGCTCCTCTAAATGTATCCCTACCTGTGCGACTCTTGAAAATAGTGAACCGGTGAGCGTGAGAGTTTTAGGGCTACGCTGTTTTAATAGTTTGAGTGTTTGGCTATCAACTGACCATGCAATATATTGATAACCTTGCTTATTCAGCCAGCGTGTTAATGCGTGTTCGTAGGTTTCACCACCTCGGATGCTACCCTGGGATTTAGGGTTAATTTTGATAGGTTTGGGCGGTATTGTTTTTGCTAACTCTGCAATAGATGGTTGTATAAATGGTGTCGTTAAATCACGTTCTACCACATTAGTTTTGGCCAATTCAAAATATTCACCCTGGCCCTGATAATCAGACTGATGCGCACACCCTGATAATAGAACGATAGTGCTAATCGCTAGTGTTGTCTTTTTAATCATTAGTGATCACTCCATTTGCAAAAGAAATGAGGTGGTGTTGTCTATCAATAATCACGGTGTTGTTTGTTCCTATTAGAAGTTGGAGAGCGTCGATAACGGGCATTGTTCTATGCATTTTCATTGAGGGGGGGATAGATTGACTACTAATTTTTGCCGCTTCTGTTGGAGCCGGATAGATAGTTGTCACCTGATAACCCTCGGGGGCTAATATCCATCTAGCGGCGTCACCAACGGTATGAGTATCACTATCCCATACCGTTCTAACGGCAACTGTCAGGGGATCTAATGTGGATAATTGCTTTGCCATTGCCACATTACTAAAGAGCGCCAATAGGCACGTTAAAAGTAAAAAATTTTTCATGGTTAAATTTCCAGTAAAAAACACCCTAACGACTGTTAGGGTATTGAGGAGGGATATAAATAAAACTATTGATAATCCTGATAGACGCTTTTCCAGGCTTTCAAATACATTTCATCTTCAGTGATGATATTCATCGACTGACCGGCTTTAATGGTGATGGTTGGAGTTAGTGATAAATATTTTTTTGCGATAGGCGCTGTTTGTTGTCGAAATGCATCGCCCATTTCGCCCTTATAGCTATTATCATTATTCGCACCGCTGCCCTCATACGAGCTACTTGAGGACAATAGAGCATAGGCAGCTACACCCATAAATTGAGCCATTGCATGATAATTTACCTCATCTTTTATGGCACCAATTCCCTCTCGATCTAAACCGCTAGATTTCGACATATCGATTTTGTTGCCGTTAGGAAGGATTATCCACGGAACAGTGATACCTACTCTCGCCTGAATTGGTTCATTCACATTAGTGATTTTAACCGATTTCATGATCACCTCTGAGCCTTTTGGTATCAGAACGTATTGATATTTCACATCATAAATATCCTGACTAACGACACCCTTAAATAGGCCAGAATAATCACTCACCGTTGTGGTAGTGGTTAATACTGGGATCACCGTACCAATCGATAATCGTATTTTCCCGCTGACATCCGCGTTGTATCTATTTGAACGGGTAAATCCAACAATGTTGGGAGGGGGAAGAGAAAATTTACGTCTGATTTGTTCTAATTTTTCAGTCGAAATATTAGAACCCCCGTTCTGCTCAATCGCCGATCTAACCTGACGCACTTCTTCAATTCGTTTAGCTGTCTCATCACGTTGTTTTTCTAAGTCATCAATCGTGCTGTTTTTTATTTTAGCCGGTGAAGATGCTTGAGTTTGATTTGTAAATTGGGATTGACTTAACCAGGTACTCTTTGACGCATTTAATCCTCTATTTAATTCGGCGACCTGAAATTTGATACGCTCCTTAGCTAGCGCTATCTCAATGTTTGTTTGTTTATGTTCGTTAACATCAACCTCCTGAACATGAGTGTTTTTTGTCGTTTTGACCTTCTCTTCAAATTGTTCTGGTGAATAAATGTTATTCGTAGAGGTTGCATTGGTGCTAGGGGGTGAGACTTTTGGTGGAGGTACTTGTTTTTTATTGACTATTCCCCAAATGGTCATCACAAATAAAATTATCGTAACAACACCCAATGACAACAATAAATACGTTATTAATTTTTTCTTTTCGGGCGGTATTTTTTCATTAGACATTACGAGGCTCCATGAGAACTATTGTCACTGCGAGTCACAATAATTTTCACATCATCAATACGGAGAGTAAATTTCGGGTAAATACCGGTAATACGGTACATGCCATAGGCATCATCATATTTAACTGGGGCAATTGCATTTTTTCCGCCGATCATAGTTTCAACGGATAACACGCCACGGTTTGGATTCGCTAATCGAATATAGGTAAATCTACCATCATCATAAACATCCGAAATAGTGTTATTACCGACAAATTCAGCGCCTTCGTCGTATTTATAACGGGTGTAAATGTGATAACGATATTTGCGTAATGCTGCCATTACTCCATCTGTGACCTTCTTCTTATTTCCAATACGCTCTTGTTGAAGCTGATGGCGTAGAGCTAAAACCTGTGCTTCTGTATTATTTGAGCTTTGATAACTGGCGGCAATAAAACTCTGTAAATCTTGAGTTTGATGTTTTGATGCCTGTTGGTGACTAATATTAATAATTGCACACGCCTCATTTTTAGTGCTGGTCGTTCTCACCATATTGATATCAAATGCGAGTCCGTTATCCGTATACGCATAAATCATGGTTTGTGCACCACTTGACTCATTAGAGTTAGGTTTCACCACAATTTGATTTGTTCCTTGGATACCTTCAACATCCCACAGGTTGGCATTAGAGACTAACGGGGGCGTAATTAAGTTTGCGGGTAATTGTATTCGTGTACCTAGATTGAGCGCTGAATGAACAGTGATGACCTGACCACTCTTATAATAAAGAGGCGTACACCTTTTTTGAGCGTGCGCAAAAGGGCTGCATACCAATATGGTAAGCAGCGCAAGCGTTGTTGTTTTCATGGGATGCCTTACTGGTTTGGCTCTAGAGTGAGTTTTTGAGTGATTATTTTTAGACCAATTGGATTGACACGTAAAAAATCTTTATCTTGTTTTTCTAATTCAGTTTTTGGTAGTAAACGCCAGGAGATAGATAACATCATTCGAGATTTTTTTACTTGGCTACTGATATGTTGCTCTTTAGTAAAATAAACATCGGTACGCATTACCTGTGTTTCGATCCCTTTAAATACTCCCCTTATTTGGCTAGTGTGATTATTGAATCGCCATTTAATTTTTGTGTAATTGTCTGAGTTCGCAAATTCGTGAGCTTTGTCTACAGCATCAAACCCATTTTTAGCAATAAATTCACTGTGTAGATCTTTATCCATGAATACCTGTGCCTCACCATAGTCACTGGCTACGGTCATCGGAATCACCCCAAATCGTTTTTCTGTATACTGCGCAATTAGACTATCGACTGTAGTTTTAAAAAATAACTGTTTATCCTGGGCGTGGTATTCAACGTTTTCCCATGTCCCATTGGGAAACATTTTTACATACATAATCTCTTTATTGGTCTGAGCCTTATCAAACGAATACCAGCAAAATGATAGGGCGATAATTAGGACGATGATTAAACCTACTAAAATTACAAAAAGCCGATTTCGTTCAGCTTTTGTTTTTCCTAATTCGATAATAACAGGCGGGATGGTGTCAGGGGATATGTCACTAGAGAGTACCGGTTCAATCATAACAAATGAACTCCTTATAATATTGATTCTTTACGCTAGTCCTTTTGACAACGCTTTTTTAGTCAAACTCCCCAATCCTTGCATAGCACCACCTGATGCACTACCGCAGGAACCGGCGAGTTTGTGTGAAATTTTAAATGATGAGCAGACTAAAAAAATGCAAATAAAACAGGTCACAATCATGTGTGATTGTGAACTTATATCAATCGATACAGCATTGGTTAACGCACATCGGATCAATGTGGAACACCCTAACCCCAGCGTTTGAAATTGTGCATTAATTGTTAATGCTGCTAAGGCGCCAGTGACTCGTAAAGTAATGAGTAAAATAACAAACCCTAAAAAAAATTTTACATACGCATCAAAAAAGGGTCTGGTTGGGCCATAGGCCAGGCAGGGGATAAAAATTAGGCCGAGTAACTTACTCAACAAAAACCCCCACGTTGCCCATACCCCTACTAGATAAATAACAATTTGAAGCAAAATAGTGGCTAAATTCCACAACATCGACATTAAAATTGGATATAAACCATCTAACAAAATAGATGGCTCTTTAGATATGATCCGTTCTAATGATCTATTTAACCATATTGTTAAATATAGGGGATCGCGATTCCCCGTCACCCCCTCGAGAAAACCTAAACTCATTTGATCGGCACTGTTCCAAATCACATCCATTGGCTCAACAAAATGAGTACAAAGAAATGTGGTAATAATAATGAACAGAGCGCACATGATTAACCGCTCCACATCCAATCCATTCATTGCAAAATGTGCCCATTCACTGATGAGAGCTAAAACACTTAAAACGGTTAATAAGGCGAGGCAAAACCATTGCACATCATTACTGGTAGACATTATGTTATTAATGAATCCTGTCACGGTATTATCAAAGCCGCTACGAGCGATGATAGAAGCAGATGGCGTTGCGTATGCAATAGAAGAGGAGGCGATAAATATTACCCCTCCCCACATCCATAGTTTCATAATTTTTATACCTATTATTTTAGGTGGTTAGAGTTATGCGGAGGCAAATCATATGATGTAGTGTGCCTATTTTGGGGTGGTGTTGAGGTATGTGATGGAATATCTGAGGTATTAAAATTCATTTTATCCCCAGAACTATTTTTTGCATTATTCGATGTGGGAAAGAATTTTTGACCTGCTGATTTCATTCCATTTTTTAATGATTTTGACGCATATTTACTCATATCACTAGCCGCATTTGAAAAAACCTGAGCAAATTTAAAACTTGAACCGACCAGCAGTAATGATAATGCACTGGTTAATACAAAATGATCAGTATCAGCGTTAGCAAAATATTTCGCATTTATATCACACAGATGACCGGCGCTACACTGCCCCATTCCCATTGAGTTAAATTCACTCTGCATTGCAAGGGCGGCGAGCGTTCCCGTGACTCGTAAAATCAACATAAGAAATACAAAACCGAGAAAAAATTCTAGCCATGATATGAAAAATGACCGTGTGGGCTTATATGCTAGCGTTGGAATAAATAATAATGCGAGTAATTTTGATAACGCCAATCCCCAGGCCGCCCACATACCAACTAGATACATAACTATGGATAATAATAGGGATATGATATAAAAAATTGCCGTTTTAATCACAAGACTAGGACCATCGCTGAGTGACACATCGCTGAAACTCATTTTTCCTATCGCATGAGTGAGCCACTTCGCGAGATAAAGAGGATCGCGAGTACCGGTTGCCTGTTCCATAAATGCCATCCCTAACCCCTCTCCTGTTTGCCAAATAGTATCCATCGCGGGCAGAAAACTTTTTTGTAAAATGAGGGTAATTAGTACAAACATAACAGCAACAAAATGAGCTTGGGGATCAAATTTATCTGTTGCGAAATGAAACAGTTCAGTTGTCAGGGCTAGAACACTCAGCACAATTAAAAACATGTGTGAGAAATCGTAAACATCCCCTGACTCAGTCATTTTTAAGATGTAGGCATGTAAATCGTGATTAAATAGGGTGATGAAGTCCATCTATGCCCCCTAGTGAATAATAATGGATAACGGCCATGCCACGTTTATCAATACGGTATGATTTGGTTTGGTTTGACTGCAATCTGTAGCCTCTGTTAAGGAGGCTATTTGAGTGTATTGACCGAACCCAATAATCATTAATACAAATATTAGCAATAACAGCGGCTTACATGCGACATGGGAGATAAATATAAGTATTTTTTTTATGAAAATCCTATAGTTGTTATGGTAATAATGGGGTTTCATCTATTTTGATGGGGTGATTGTTTAGATACTGAATTCGTTTTAACTGTTCTTGTTTACGTTGTTGATCTTTAGCCGCCCGTTCATTTTGGTCTCGATTTGATAGTTCTAACTGTGTTTTTTGTAAATCGCTCATATCGGCTATTTGTCCTAGCAATATCTGATTTTGGCCAGCGATTAATTGTAGGGTTTTTAACTCGCTTTTATCACCGAGTTTTTGACGTTCACTATCAATAGTTTTGATTTGTTTTCGCTGTTCAGCATTCCGCTTTTCAAACGAAGAAACCTGTCCCGCCTGATAAATAGCCAGGTTTGAATTTTCATACGATCTAGAAAATTCTTCAGGCACTTCACCCAGTGTTGATGTAGCTAATGCCTGCATATCGGCCTTATTTAACTCCTTACCATATTCATTCTCGACCGTGTCTTTAATTTTCTCTGTTCCATACAGACCGAATGTGGCCGATCGTAAATCAGTATCCATAAATGGACGCTCTTTCGACATTCTTATAGCCTCATGCCACATTGCATCCCATTGATGTTGCGTCATTGATGAATGAAGTTGTTCGGCCTGACGAGTCAATAGATTATATTGCTCTTGTAATTTTCTATATTGATTGAGTGTGTTTTGCGCTGTTTTAACATCCTGAATAGTATTGTTTACCGTTTCAGAATAGGTGGCTAAATCATTTAAATACGATTCTAAATTTTGTAAATAATTAGCCACATCCAATACTGGAAATCCGGTGGCTAATACATTTACAGACAATAGAAGAGGCGCAATAAGAGCCACAATTTTTTTAATTAGACCTATCAATGGTTTTCTCCATGCCCAACTCCGTTAAAATAGTATCAATCGCGATATCTATATTTTTTTCCTGTTGATAAATACGATTGGCCACAGATGATTCTGAGGGATTAGATGTCGCTATCACATACTGTTCAGCCTCAACATGTAAATTCACAATTTTTGCTATCCCGACATCCATTTGTTTAATGTATGCCTGGCGTTTTGGTATCAATTCGCTAATTTTTTTGCATTCATCAGGCGTTAAAAATGGAAATGCAGCGATATACTCTTCTGGTTGCATTTCTGGATCACTCATAAAAATGAATGTTGTTGCGGCGGAGCGCAGCGTGCCCCATTCTGGTAGTGCTGAATAATGTTTTGGCGATTGTGTCCAGAACCCCATGCCGCCGCCATGCTTAAACCAGGTTCGCGCCTTGGCAATAAGAAAATCGGCTGCATTGGGAACAGATAATACATATTGACATTCATCGACCTCAAGAAATTTAGCGCGCTCTCGGTATTCTGGATTTTCAAAAAGGCGTGTACTTCTAAAAAAAATCTCCGTATTGACTAACGCGGCAATTTTAGGGTTGTCCTTTACTCCCTGAGTGTTGTATACCGATACTGGCTTATCAAGAACACCAATGGCATCGATATCATTATCAAATAATTGCCCATAAATATTACCGCGTTTAAATCGCTGTAATTTTTGATTAACGGCTGTACCACAATGCGCCAACATGCCGGAAAAATTTCTCAATTTACCAGTATCTAGCGCGAGTGTTTGCTCAATTGCCCTATCTATTTCTAATTGTTCATTTGCGGTCAGCGTTTTCAATTCGTCGGAATCATTCGTTTTTAGCATTAAATTGATGATATTTAACATGTGCGTTTTGAACGCATCATCATGTTCATCTATCCCAATTGAAAATGGATTAAAACCTCGAGTCGTACTTGTATCTTCTAAACGAAAAATAGCCCCATCGTCACCAAAATAACGCGCAATAGGTTCACTTCCCTGATCAACATCGAGGGCGCAATACATTCCGCCTAATTTTTGAAAATGAGTCGCGATGCAATTTTTTAGAAATGTTTTCCCTGAACGGGTTGGACCAACACCAATAACCAGACATTTATCCCCAACAAATGGTGTGTAATGAAATGGCACGCCATCGTCAGACTCTAATACATAAATCGATTCTGCGGGTTTAAAACCATGCTCCCATACTGGGATCCCTTCACTACCCCGATATAACAAACTAGCCGCAGCCGCTTGAGTACTATTAATTTCTGATTGTCTAATTGTATCTCTGGAATAGCCGAGTTGAATTGATTGATACGCCTCTAGTAATCCGAGGGTTTCCCAAATCAAATGAAACTGCGCTTCTTCTAACACTCGTGAGAGTCGAGACACTTGCTGATTGAGTTTATTTATATCTTCATCAAAAATGACAATAACGGCATGAAATTGGCCAAATTTATCCGCTACATTTTGAGCATTGTGTATTTCACTCAATAACTGCTGAGTTTTAGGATCATTGTGCATCCGTTGAGCAATTTGTGACGATGACGAATTACCGCTCACAAAGTCAGTGACTTTCATTTGATTTCGGTACAATTCTTGCTCTTTGGATTTAAACATTCTATTACGCTCACTGCGTGAATAGGGCTTATATCTGATCATGTACAGATAATTACCTTTTTCATTTACCGGGGGCGGTAGGCTGGAACAAAATGCGGCTTCTGGCATAAATTGTTCACCAATGCCGGTTACGGTCGCAAATCTAGCATAACGTGGCTTATCACCATCAATTTTCAAGAAATGAACACCATCAATAAGAACCGTTGACACATTGCCTGAGCCTAAAATAGCATCCCAGCGTTCTGAGATTGGCGCTCCTGCATGATGTAGATAGTGAGGGTTTAACTGAACGAGGCTTTTACTGAGACCAAATAATTGCGCCGGTGATAGAACATTGTTATCCGTAGATAAAAAAGAGAGGCGCAATTGAATGTCAGCGAGTATTTGACGAACCTCATGCAATTGTCTCTTTAATTCTTCATATTCAACGAGAACACTTCCACGATTTGATAATTCAGTTTTGAGCGTCTCTTTTGAGTCACTATCAAAGACGGCATTAAAAAGCCGTCTTATCAAATCTTTACTCCAATGACCTTGGATCTGTTTTGGAACCTCAACAGCCCAATACAGATACGATTTATTGAGATCACGAGTTTGATTTAAAAACCATTGACGCCGTTTTAATGCGAGGTTAACCCGAGGATTATCCGTTTCCTGAAATTTAATTTTATAGTTGTCGTGATGGATATAATATTGGGTTAGGGTGATAGAAACAGGCAGGCGTTGAATAATGTTACGGATCAGAGCGGTGATATTAACTCTATCAATTTCAGATAAAATCGTTGGTTCGACACCATCTAAACTTAGTACGCCGATCACTGCACCGGTATCCGTTAATAGCTGTTCTCCCGTAATACCGTAGCTATAAATAGACTCATTTAATTGTGTCATAACCTATTCCTATGCCATCGATTGTAACCAAGCTAGTAATGTGCCCATACCGAAAAGTCCAATCCCGGCAATGCAGGCTCTAAAAATATACCCCAGCGCACTGCCGCTTTGCTTGGGCATAAATGCCCACATCCCCAATCCAACTGTAATTGATAGAAAAACAATGAACATTGCACCAGGGCCGCCGGCAAAATCGACAACTTGTTGAAAAAACTCGGCGATTTTTGAGAGAAAACCACTAGATGAGCCACCGATATCAATAGAGCTAGCAACGGCGGCTTTAGATGCACATAATGAACCAATAAATAAACTGGCTTTTAACTCTTTTTGGGTCATAAATCGAGATCCTTTAGGTGGATAAGTTTGTCACGTCTAACCACCAAAATGTGTTTTGGTGTTGTGTAAGAGGCGTCAAAATAGGTTGCTGAATAGGTCGCTTTAATATAAAGCCGCCACGCATCCAAATCATTTGTATGAATGATATAGAGGGGTTTGTAAACGATGTAGATAAAAATGAGGCTTAGAATCAGGCCAATACTGAACCCACATAATTTAAAAAAAAGGGCGGCACCACAAGCGGCAATAAATAGAGCTATAACGAAAACTTTTTCGGGTAAATTTGCAATGAGTTTTTGGTTTTTAAACATTGATGTATTTTGTAGTGATGGGTTTTTCATCCTCTCACCTTAAATTTCTGGTATAAAAAATCCCATTGCTTAACGATGGGATAAGTGGAACATTGGCTTATTAAATTAATGTAATACTTGCTGAGTGATAGTGTGCTTATTTCCAATAAATTGCTTCCAATTTTTGCGTGTCAGAGTTAAGTTTTTTGACTTACGATAATGTCTTTTTTTCGTGTGTTCAGAAGCCTCACAAAAATGCGCATGGCATGGAGAGCTACGTTTTGAAGGCGTTTTGTAGTAAATGCTTTCCAATGAAAAAGACAATGATTGATAGTGTTGGGTATCGGTGACGAGAGCGGCAAAAATAATCCCATCAGAATTTGCGGCGATAAACTTTACGTTTAAGATGTCCAATTTTTCATGAATATTTTTACCCTTGATATCCATAAGGCTTTGATTTAAAGGTAATAGCCCATACATAATCATTAACATTTTTCTCATCCTTTTTTTACAGAAACTTACTTCGCAAAAAATAAATTTTTGTAAAAATGACACCTTTCAGTGCCGTGTCGTGATTATTGCTTGAGTGTGCTCACGATACACACAACTCCCGTGAATATGATCACGTAAAGCAGCCACATATTGTGTCTGTATTTTCTGAATACCTATGATTTTTTTAGCTCATAGTTAACGCTCAGAAATAATAATGTTTCGATTTTTTTAGGCTTGCCCTGCCTGCGCCCTTCTTAGCGCTTGAGGTAACACAATATATCGATGAAACGGTTTTACTTACTTATTGCTGTTTCCAATCGGGAAAGCGTAACAAGTGATCTTGTAGCCTCAGCTTTGCTTCCCCTTTTTTTGTGCGTTCAGCTTTTTTTGCCGATTCAATCAAAACGGCGTTTGCTTCAGCCGAAATATCAAATTGGATCCCGATAGGGCGAACATCTGAAACAGATTGTTGTTTGGAATTCATATTAAAATGCCTCAAAAAAAACTCATAAACCTGTGTGGATGATCAGTTTGGAAATAGAATAATACAAACGTAT